>JBDSSP010000026.1:0-4271 GCA_039928735.1 Novosphingobium sp.
GAAGACGACATTGAGTTCGCCCCAGGTGCCTTCGTCTTCGGGCAGCGGCAGCACAGCGGCGATGGTTTCGTCCTTGTCGAGCGCCGGAAGCAGATTGACGATCGGGCGTCCGCGCGTAGCCGGTCCCCCTTCGGGCAGCTTCCAGACCTTGAGCCGGTAAACCTTGCCGGCAGTCGAGAAGAACAACACCGGATTGTGGGTGCTGGTCACGAACATCGCCGAGACCACGTCTTCGTCCTTGGTTGCCATGCCGGCGCGGCCCTTGCCGCCGCGCGCCTGGGCGCGGAACGTGGAGAGCGGGGTGCGCTTGATGTAGCCATCCATGGTGACGGTCACCACCATATCGTCATGCTCGATCAGGTCTTCGTCGTCGAGCCCGTCCCAGGCCGTGGTAATTTCGGAGACGCGCGGTGTGGCGAACAGTTCACGCACGGCGACCAGTTCATCGCGCATCACGCCATAAAGTTTGACCCGGTCGGCCAGGATCGAGAGATATTCTGCAATGGCGTCAGCCAGGATCTGCAATTCGCTGCCGATCTCGTCGCGACCCAGCGCAGTCAGCCGGTGCAGGCGTAAATCGAGGATCGCCTTAACCTGAACTTCGGAAAGTTGATACGTGCCCCCTTCCTGCTCCGCGCTGGGCTCGATAGCCTCGACCAGTGCGATGTACTGGGCGATTTCACCGATTGGCCATTCGCGCGCCAGCAGCGCGGCCCGTGCGGCTGGCGGATTGGGCGAACCACGAATGATCCGCACCACTTCATCGAGATTGGTCACCGCGATCACCAGCCCGAGCAAGAGATGCGCCCGGTCGCGCGCCTTGTTCAGCTCGAACTTGGTGCGCCGGGTTATAACTTCTTCGCGGAAAACGATGAATGCCTGGATAAAATCGCGCAGCGCCAGCGTTTCAGGCCGCCCGCCACGGATTGCGAGCATGTTGGCCGGAAAGCTGGTTTGCGCAGGCGTGTGCCGCCATAACTGGTTGAGCACTACCTCGGGGGTTGCATCGCGCTTGAGATCGATGACCACGCGCACGCCGAGACGGCTGGACTCGTCACGGATGTCGGATACGCCCTCGATCCGCTTGTCTTTGGCGGCCTCGGCGATTTTCTCGACCAGCCCGTTCTTGCCAAGCTGAAAAGGAATCGAGGTGAGCACGATCGAGCGCCGGTCGCCGCGGCCTTCCTCGATGACATGACTGCAGCGCTGGAGAATTGAGCCGCGCCCGGTGAGATAGGCCGAACGCGCGCCATGCGAGCCGAGAATCAGCGGCGCGGTTGGGAAATCGGGCCCGGGAATGATCTCGAACAATTCTTCGGTGGTGATCGCCGGATTTTCAATGAAGGCAAGACAGCCATCGATCACTTCGCCAAGGTTATGCGGCGGGATATTGGTCGCCATGCCAACCGCGATGCCGCCCGCGCCATTGACCAGCAGGTTGGGGAAACGCGCCGGCAGAACGGTAGGCTCCTGCCGCGAGCCATCATAGTTGTCGGCGAAATCGACGGTGTCCTTGTCGAGATCGTCGAGCAGGCTGTTCGCCACTTTCGCAAGCCGGGCTTCGGTATAGCGCATCGAGGCCGGCATATCGGGATCCATCGATCCGAAATTGCCCTGGCCATCGACGAGCGGCACCCGCATCGACCAATCCTGCGCCATGCGCACCAGCGCCATGTAGATCGCGCTATCACCGTGCGGATGATAATTGCCCATGACGTCACCTACGATCTTGGCGCATTTGCGATAGGGCCGCCCCGCGACCATGCCGCCTTCCTGCGCCGCGAACAGAATGCGGCGGTGCACTGGCTTCAGCCCGTCGCGGACATCGGGCAGCGCGCGGGAGACGATCACGCTCATCGCGTAATCGAGGTAACTCGCCTTCATTTCATCGACAATGTCGATACGCTGATACTCGCCGAACGGCGAGGGTGGATCAAGGATTTCGGTGTCGTCGCTCACGCGGAAAATTCATATCCAGTTGGCGGAAAGGGTGAGCCTGAGGCCCTAGGACAGGACTCTGCGGAATGCCAGCAAAAGGGGGGCGAATGAGCCGGAATCCTCGGGCTTTTCCACATATGTTACAAATCGGCTGAATGACCCATTCAATCGGCGTTCACGGGTCGTGCGCCAACCGCGAGCACAGTTGCCAAGCTGGTGAATGCCGGACTATGGCAGAGTGAAACGGTTTTGCTGCAGTGGTGCAATTCCCTGCCGCGATTACAAGGAGAGTTTGCCATGATCCACATAAGTAATCCGGGGCGCGCCGCTCTGCTGGCCTTGGGCCTTCTGACTGGCGCTGCGGCGCTATCGGTTCCGGCCATGGCGGCACCGGCTGCGCCGAAGATCAGCCTGTCGAAGGGCTTCCAGCCAGCTGCAGTGGCTGCCGACAAGGCGCTCAATGATGCCAAGGCTCGGCCTAATGTGGTTGCCGCGCGCGCTAGTGTCGATACCGCGCAAACCGCGCTGCAGCAGGCACAGGGCGCTGGCCGCACATCAGCTCGCAGCAATCTGGATTCGGCTGTAGCCGCGCTCGGCGCCACTCTCAGCTCGGAAAAAACCCTGGTTGATAGTGCCTTTGCCGCCGCGACCACTCCTGACGACCACTATATGGCTGGCAGCCTCGCCATCAAGCTGGGTGATCTCGCCAAGAATACGGTTATTCAGCGCCGCGGGCTTGAAGCCATGCTGAACAGCGGCAAGGTCGCACCCGCAGATGCGCCGCGCCTGCAATATTACGTTGGTCAGTTCGCCTATGACCAGAAGGATTATGCCGCCTCGCGTACCGCGCTGCAGACCGCAATCACTGCGGGCTTCCATGAAAATGATGCCGATGCCTTGCTCGCCGAGGCCTACCTCGCCGACAATCAGGTGCCGCAAGGTCTGACGGTGCTCAAGCAGGCCATCGCCTTCCGCAATGCCACGCCGAGCAAGGCGCCCGCCGGTTGGTATCGCCGCGGGCTGGGCGCCGCCTACAAGGCAAAGTTGCTCGATCAGGCGACCGATTTTGCAATCAGCCTGGTCAAGGCCTATCCAACCACGGAAAACTGGTCCGGTGCGATCGTGGTCGTGCGCGAGATCGGCAAGTTCCCGGCGCAGGAAACGCTCGACCTGATGCGGTTGATGGGCCGCACCAACTCGTATGCCGAAGAGCGCGACTATGTCGAATATATCCAGGCCGCCGATCCACGCCGCCTGCCCGGCGAGGCGCTCAAGGTTATCGACGCGGGTATTACCGCAGGCAAGCTGCGCGCCGCTGACCCATTCGTTTCGGAGGCACGTGGGATCGCAACCGGCCGCCTTGCTGCCGACCGTGCCTCTCTGGTGGCGCTCGAACGCGATGCCCGCTCCCCCGCAGCGACTGCCGCGACGGTTGGCGGAGCTGCCGACGCGTTGCTTAGCTATGGCGAAGCGGCCAAGGCCGAAGCTCTGTTCACCCTGGCGCTGTCCAAACCCGGCGCGGAACAGGACCGGCTGCTGACCCGGCTTGGCATCGCCCAGACTGATCAGGGCAATTATGCCGGAGCTCAGGCTACGTTCGCCAAGGTTGGCGGACCCCGCAAGTATCTGGCTCAGCTCTGGTCGATCTATGCCGGGCTGAAGGCTGCGCCACCCGCAGCGTCCTGAGGCAACGGACCCCAAATGAACGAGGGGCGGAGGGCAACTGCCGCCCCCTTTTTCTTTGAGCTCAGGCGACGGGCGAAAACTCGCCGGTGGTCTCATCCAGCAGATGCAGCAGGCCATCCGAGATCGCGAAAAACGCGCCGGTCAGCTTGAGCACACCTTTGCTCTCCTTGCGGCGTATGCAGGGAAAAGTGCGCAGGTTCTGCAGGGAAACCTTGACCCCGGCCAATTCCATTGCCTTTTCGGCCTCGCGCCCTTCGATACCGAACTCAGTTGCGATCGGCCCGCGGACGTCGTCGAGCAGCGAAATCCAGTCGGCAATAAAACCGCCTTCACCGGGCTTGGCACCGTGCATTTCCATCGTCAGTGCCGCCTTGCAGCCGCCGCACATGCCGTGGCCCATCACCACAATATGGCTGACTTCGAGCACCTGGACGGCAAATTCCAGCGCCGCCGAAACCCCGTGATGGCCCGGCGTCGTCTCGAACGGAGGTACCAGCGCGGCGACATTGCGCACCACGAAGATTTCGCCCGGGTCGACGTCGAAGATCTGCGAAGGATCGACGCGGCTGTCGGAGCAGGCGATGATCATGACATCGGGCTGTTGCCCCTCGCGCAAGGCGCGCCAGCGTTCGCGATTCGGCGTCCAG
>JBDSSP010000027.1:0-25724 GCA_039928735.1 Novosphingobium sp.
GCCGGCTTTCTCTGATGTACCAGATCCATGGCCGATCGTCTGAGGATGTCCAGCGGGCCTGTCGGATGATCGCAGAACTGAATGATGACGACCGCGCCAGTCTGATTGACCATGTGTGCCAGCGTGAACGAACAGGGGAGGCGTGATATGGAATTCACCCCAATTACGCCGCCAGAGGCATCGCACAGCGCCGAAACCGACGCGCAGCACATTGTCACCCCAGGAACCTTTCCCCTTGCCGCAACGGCCCATATCGCTGGCCAGTTACTGAACCGGCACAGTCCGCACGAGATCGCGGAAGCGGTCGAAGTGCTGCTGGACGTGCTGAACCTTATGGGCGGCGATCCGGACGCCGAAGATGCGACCGACGCCGAAGACGATTTCAGCATATCACCGCAGGCGCTGGACTTCACAACTGGCGCGGGGTGCGAGGTCGCGGACGCCGATCAAGCTTCTTGGGAGGAATTTCATACACGCGGCAACCGCAAAGCCTATCCTCCCGGCCTCACGTTCAATGAGGACGACGAAGAGGACGACGCTCGCGAGGAAGATGACGGCGACAGCGCAGTCGACGATCGGCCCTGTGATGATATCAACATGGACCTGGAAGAGGAATCCGATGCCGAGCAGATGCATGATGACGTGCCGATGCTGCCGGTGTTCTCGCTCGATCACAACCCGTTCAGCGATCAGCGCGTGTCCCTCGGCTTCTCTAATCTGATGACCAGCTTTGTCACTGGCAAGGATATCCGCTCGGCCGACACCGGGAATATGCATCGCGGGATCGACCAAGGCAGAAAGCCCGGCGTTCCGGTCTAGCCATTTGGAACCAACATCACCGCCGTGGGTTGTAATACGGCGGCCAAGTACCCCAACGTCCCTGGCCGCATCTTCCCAACACCTTTGGCTCCCGCTTCGGCGGGGGTTTTCTTTGTCGCTCGCCCGTGCTCCAAAACAGCCAGTTCGGAATGAGGAGATCGAGATTGGCATATGTATGGCAGAGCGTGCCCGATGCAGACGTGCTGCTGGCGCTGTCGCCCGAAGAGCTCGGGTTCCACCTCATCGGACACATTGCGTCAACCGATGACAAGAAACTCCACGCAAGCGCCCTTCAAGGAAGTCTGTTTGATAGCCACTCCGAAAAATACCCTCAGACACACCGCAAACCGGTTCTAGATGCGCTGATGGAGGCCTGGACCTGGCTGGAGTCTGAGGCCCTGATCGTACTAACGGACGGTTCATCTAATGGTTGGGTGCGCCTTAGCAGACGCGCCACTGGCCTAACGGAGCCAGCCGCCTTCGCCGAGTATCGTGCGGCGCGGATGCTACCTAAGGAAATCCTCCACCCAAAAATCAGGCAACCGGTTTGGCTGGACGTGATGCGGGGCGATTACGAGATAGCCGTATTCAGAGCAATGAAAGCGGTCGAGGTAGCTGTACGAGAGGCGTCGGGTCTCGAAGGAGTGGGCGTGAAGCTAATGAGGGCCGCGTTCCATCAGGATACCGGTCCCCTCGCCGATCTGAACGCCGACGGTGGCGAGCGCGAAGCTCGCATGCACCTATTCGCCGGTGCGATAGGGTCATTCAAGAACCCCGTCTCGCATCGCGACATTCCGTTGGAAGAGGCTGGCGCGGTAATCGAGCAAATCTTGCTTGCGAACCACCTCCTTCGCATTGTCGATGAGCGTCGCGCTGCCCTGGCGAGTTGAGCCCCGTGTCCGTTTCATGTCCGATGGAGGATTAGGTAAAGCTAGGGAAAGCACGGAAAAGCGCGGAAAATCAATGCAACATGGCGCAACGGCCCGTACATGAAAAGCGCGCTTTTCTTGGTTCGTAAGTGATTAATATCACGGGGAAAAACAATGGTAGCGGAGGAGGGACTTGAACCCCCGACACGCGGATTATGATTCCGCTGCTCTAACCAGCTGAGCTACTCCGCCGCACCAGGACCTGCCGGCAAGCGGCGGGTGTAGGCGGGGCACATAGGGTGCAGTATCGCCGTGGTCAACCGCTCTGCTTGCCGCGAAAGGCCCAGCAGCCGAGGCTATCCCAGTAAGTCTCGCGATAGAGATGCAGGCCGAGGCCGGCAAACGCGAAGGTGCGCGGCTCGAGCGTGGCGGAAAGGTCGCGCTGCAGGGCCTTGGCAGTCTGCGATGTCACTTTGTTTTGGATGGTTATGTGCAGGCGCGGCGCGTGGCTGTCCTGCGCGGTCAGCGCGCCGTGGAAGTGCTCTGCGATGCGCTCGCGGATTGCGAGCATGCCTGGACTGAGGATCGCTAGCGCCGTTCCGGTGCCCAGCGGCATCAGGCTGTCGATCTGCGCTGCAGGCCGGGCATATTCGCCTGCCAACCCCTTCAGCACCCGAAGCAGTTCCTCGCGCAGCGATGGGGCAAAGGAAT
Organism: Novosphingobium sp.; assembly: GCA_039928735.1. Lineage (GTDB taxonomy): Bacteria > Pseudomonadota > Alphaproteobacteria > Sphingomonadales > Sphingomonadaceae > Novosphingobium. Next base: position 2,400 of record JBDSSP010000027.1, read on the forward strand.
GGAACAGCGTGACATGTGCCGCCAGCTTGTTGCGCCCGGGTGGATAGTGAGCGCGGCGCAGGCCATCCGCCCAGGCGAGTACATCGCCGGGCAATTCGGCAGTGACGATGAACGGCGCGGGCAAGGTCTATCTCCCTCCCGCGCCAATCAAACGATCAGCAGCGCGTCAGGGTATGTGGCGCGGCAGTGCCATTCTTCGTTTCCATGGTCTTCTGGTCGATGATCCTGACGCTGAGCGTCTGGTTCTCGCCCATCATGCCCAGGACAAGATTCGAGCCATCGATCTTCCAGCTGTCAAATAATCCATCGACCTTACCGCCTGGCAAGAAGCCTTGCGCCAGTTTGCAATCGCCATCTTTCACATCGGCCCATTTGCCGAGCAGATAGGCCTCGGTCAGCGCGCCGCCTGCGGCAGCGGCTGGAGCGGCGCTTGCAGGAGCTGCGCTGGCCGACGCGGCCTCAGTGGTGGCCTCGCCGGTTGCTTCGGCAGTCGGTGGCGATTTGCCGCAAGCGGCCAAGGCTAGTGCTGTTGCCGTTGCCAGAAAAACGCGGATTTTCATGATTGTCCCCCTTGTTGTGGAAGCAGGATGCTAGCGGGCGACCATGGTTGCGGCAAATTGTTTGGAACTCGCGCGAAACCTCAGATTTCGCCGCGCGCCCGCCGGATCGCGAACCACTTTTCGACATTGGCATTATGCTGTTCCAGCGTCGCGGCGAAGGCGTGACCGCCGGTGCCATCTGCGACCATGTAAAGCGCATCGGTCTTGGCCGGGTGCAGCACGGCTTCGATGGAAGCCTTGCCCGGGTTCGTGATCGCCCCCTTGGGCAGGCCGAGCATGGCATAAGTATTATAGTCGTTGATCGCCTGGATCTCGGACTGGCGGATGCGGCGGCCGAGTGGCTTTCCGAGCGTGATTGGATAGATAATCGTCGGATCCGCCTGCAGCATGATGCCCTGGCGCAGGCGGTTGGAATAAAGCCCGGCAACCAGGCCGCGCTCGCTCGGCTTGCCGGTTTCCTTCTCGACGATCGACGCAAGGATGACAGCTTCCTGCGGGGTCTTGGCGACAGTGTCAGGCCCGCGCCTGGCCCACAGTTCCTTGAGCGTGCGGCTCATCGCAGCCTGCATCCGGAGCAGCACCGCCTGGCGGCTTTCGCCGCGATCGAAAGCATAGCTATCGGGCAGGATGCTGCCTTCAGCGGGCAGAGCCACGTCGCCGGTGAGGTAGGGCTGGGCCTTGAGCCGTTCCATCACCATGATCGACGGCATGCCTTCGGGCACGGTGACGAAGCGGCGCAGTACCTCGTCGCCCTGGATTATGCGCAGGATCTTGGAAGCGCTGGCACCTTTGGGCAGCATGAATTCGCCGGCCCGGATCGGCGCGCCGCCGCCGAATAGCCGGGCGCGCAGGCGGAAGCCGGTGGCTGAGGAAATTGCGCGTTCAGCCTCCAGGCGTGAGGAAACCGCAGCGAGGCTTGAGCCATCGGCGACAATGAAGGCAGTGTCTTTCGCCAACGGTCCCGGGCCAAACCATGGCCACAGCAGCAACAGCAAGGCCGCCAGCGACAGCGCCAGCCCGGCGAGCAGCCAGCCGCGGCGCGGCATCAGACCTTCCTGAGCACCAGACTGGCGTTGGTGCCGCCGAAGCCGAAGCTGTTGTTGAGCACAGCGCGCACTTCGCGCTTCTTCGCGACATGCGGCACCAGATCGACGCCTTCGCAGCTATCGCTCGGATTATCGAGATTAAGCGTCGGCGGAACGATCTGGTCGCGCAGGGCAAGAATGCAGAAAATCGCCTCGACCGCACCCGCGCCGCCCAGCAAGTGGCCAATCGCCGACTTGGTCGAGCTCATCGAAACGGTCGAAATGGCATCGCCGAACAGGCGGCGCACTGCGCCCAGTTCCAGCTCGTCGCCCATCGGCGTCGAAGTACCGTGGGCGTTGATATAGTCGATGTCGGCGGGCTTCAGGCCGGACTTCTTCAGCGCCATTTCCATCGCGCGGAACGCACCCGAGCCTTCGGGATGCGGCGCAGTGACATGGTAGGCATCGCCCGACAGGCCATAGCCGATCACTTCGGCATAGATCTTGGCGCCGCGCGCCTTGGCGTGCTCATATTCCTCGAGCACGACCACGCCTGCGCCTTCGCCCATCACGAAACCATCGCGGTCCTTGTCATAGGGACGGCTGGCTTTCTCCGGCTGGTCGTTGAACGCAGTGGACAGCGCGCGCGCCTGGGCAAACCCCGCAATACCGATCGGGCAGATGGTGCCTTCCGCACCGCCCGCCAGCATGATGTCGGCATCATCGTCCTTGATCATCCGCGCCGCGTCGCCAATCGAATGGGCGCCGGTGGAACAGGCAGTAACCACGGCATGGTTGGGGCCCATCAGCCCGTATTTGATCGACACCTGCCCGGAGATCAGATTGATCAGGCGACCGTGGACAAAATGCGGGGAGACCCGGCTGGGGCCTTTTTCGGCCAGTACCAGCGATTCGCTTTCGATCCCCGGCAGGCCGCCGATTCCCGAACCGATCGAGCAGCCGGCTCGAAAGCGCTGGGCCTCGGTCATGTCGGTGAGCCCGGCATCTTCGATCGCCTGGCCTGCGGCATCGATGCCATAGATGATGAACGGATCGACCTGGCGCTGGACCTTGTGGTCAACCCGTTTGTTGGGATCGAAACCATAGGGGTGATCGGCAGGCTTCACCTCGCAGGCGATCAGACACTTCTGGTCGGACGCGTCGAAGCGGGTAATCCGCCCCGCTCCCGATTTGCCGGCGATGAGATTGGCCCAGACTGTTTCGACATCGGCACCCAGCGGTGTGACAAGGCCCAATCCGGTAACGACTACGCGGCGCATGCAATTCTCCGAAAAGACAACAGGCTCAAACCCTTAAGGAATGAGCCTGCCGAAATTCTGTTCCCGGTCTGCCCCAAAGTCCGCCCCCGCAACGCTTCACCGTTTTGCAGGCTCAGGCGGGACAGGGCACGGGGCAAGCGGCAAGCGGAATGAGGGCCGCATTCAGCCCTTGTGTTCATCGATATATTTGATGGCATCGGAAACGGTGCTGATTTTCTCGGCAGCATCGTCGGGTATTTCTACGCCGAATTCCTCTTCGAAGGCCATGACCAGCTCGACGATGTCGAGGCTGTCCGCACCAAGATCGTCAATGAAACTGGCGTCTTCGGTCACCTTTTCGGCTTCTACGCCCAGGTGTTCGACAACGATCTTTTTGACCCGATCGGCGGTGTCGCTCATCAATATGCCCCTTATCATTGGGAGGATGGAAGTCTGGCCTGCCGCCCTAGTCAACCGCTGCGGTGCTTGCAAGTAGATAGCGCTAATTGGTCACCGGTTGGCAAAACGAAGCGCGCCGATGGCTCGGCGAACAACCGATGCGGCCTGAAGCCGGCTACCCATCGTCGTTGGGCAATAGCCCCAGCAGTAAATCAATGAAGTCGCGCGTCATGATCGCGCGCGACATCATCGACGTCGTCAAAGGTCGAGGTACAGCGCGGAATAGCCCGGCATGCTGGCAAGGGAAGCGGCGTTGACCGATGCAATTAGCGTGCAGTGTGGCGGCATAGCTGGGGGTTTGCGAGCATCGGTCGATAGATTGAACACACAGCGCAGGCGCTGGCGACCAGCCACCCGGTCGAAGCAAAGCAGCGCTTCATCGGCACATACGTTCTCGATGCCCCCGATCCGAAGTGCGGCATTGTCCCGGCGCAGGGCGAGCAAGTGCTGCGTCAGGTGCAGCAGGGACGCGCTATCGGCTTTCTGGGCCGCAACGGACAGGGCAAGGTTCTGCGGGCTAAGCGGCAACCAGGGATGGCCGGTTGTGAAGCCGCCGAACTGTCTATCGGACAGCCAAGGCATCGGAGTGCGCGCACCGTCGCGGCCCAGCGTCAGCGGCCAGTTGGCAATGGCCTCCGGGTCTTGCAGCTGTTCGAACGGGATGTGGTCCTGCCGCAAGCCCAGTTCCTCGCCCTGATAGAGGATCACATTGCCGCGCAGCGCCAGCAGTAGCGCCATCTTGACCCGGGCGAAGCTGTCGGCCTGGTCGGGCGCGCACCAGCGCGAAACCGCGCGCGGCGCGTCGTGATTCTCGAAGGCCCAGCTTGGCCAGCCAGCGCGCTTGCCATCGCCTTCCCACGCGGCCAGCACTTCGGCGATAACTGCCGGAGTCAATTCCGTCGCATAGAGGAAATCGAAGCCATAGGCGCTGTTCAGCCGCTTTTCGCCCCGGGTATAGGCTGCGATCTCGGTCTGGGCATTATCGCCGCCGACTTCGGCGACCGTGTGAATCGCACCGTAATGATCGCACAAAGCGCGAATTCTCTCGATGAACGGGATGACGCCGGGCTGCGATTGGCTGTGGAGCCGGAGCTGGAAATCGAAGGGGCGGCTGCGCGGCTTTCCGTCGTCGGGCGCGGGCGGATTATTGCGCAGGCGCGGATCATGCATCGAATGGTTGAGCGCATCGAGCCGGAAGCCATCGACGCCGCGCTCCAGCCAGAACCGCGCAACATCGAGCAAGGCATCCTGCACGGCAAGGTTATGCACGTTGAGCTGCGGCTGCTCCTTGAGGAACGTGTGCATGTAATATTGCCCGCGCCGCGCATCCCAGGTCCAGGCCGGGCCGCCGAATACCGATTGCCAGTTGTTGGGCGGCGTGCCGTCACGCTTTGAGTTGGCCCAGACGTACCAATCGGCGCGCGGTCCCACGCGAGCGGACCGGCTCTCGGCGAACCAGGGATGTAGATCAGAGCTGTGGGCATAGACCTGATCGATGATCACTTTCAGTCCCAGCGCATGGGCTCGAGCGATCAGAGCATCGAAATCGGCAAGCGTACCGAAGATCGGATCGACGGCGCGGTAGTCGGCGATGTCATAACCGAAATCGCGCATCGGAGAGGTGTAGAACGGCGAAATCCAGATGGCATCGACGCCAAGCTCGGCGACATAGTCCAGCCGGCTGGTGATACCCGCCAGATCGCCCACGCCGTCGCCGTTGCTGTCCTGAAAGCTGCGCGGATAGATCTGGTAAATCGCCGCGCCGCGCCACCAGGGTGTGCTTGAGGTGGCCTTCATTGCGTTCATGGCTGGTTCCGAACTACGGCAGGTAGCAGCAAGCTAACACGTCGCCGGTAACCGCGTCGCCACCCGCGCGACGATTTTTATGCCGCAATGCACAATAACCTTGTCGAATGCCTATCGCCTGACGTAGTTTCCCCGCCGGAGGTAGCGAAGAGGAACGTGTCGTCACCTGCGCGGCGGGCTGTCTTGCGGCAGCCCTTCTCGCCTTGCCAAGTCTGGAGCAACACTCGTGCCCACCAACCGCCCCGTTCTCGCAACCAACGACAGGTTTGCCGCGTCCGATCCCCTTGCAGCCACCGACGCACTGATCGTCGATATTTTGCGCCACCGCGTCGGCAAGGATGAGCGGGCGGCCAAGCCGCACGACTGGTTCACCGCCACCGTGCTCGCGGTGCGCGACAAGATCATCGACCGGTGGATGGAATCGACCCGCGAGATATACGCAGGTGGCGGCAAGCGGGTCTATTACCTCAGCCTCGAATTCCTCATCGGCCGCCTGCTTCGCGATGCGCTCAGCAACATGGGCTTGACTCGCGAGATGGAACAGGCGCTGCGCAGCCACGGCATCGATCTGGCACAGCTGGAGGAGCTCGAACCCGATGCGGCGCTGGGCAATGGTGGGCTTGGCCGGCTCGCTGCGTGCTTCATGGAAAGCCTCGCCAGCCTTGGTATCCCGGCGTACGGCTATGGCATCCGCTATGTGAACGGCATGTTCCGCCAGCGCATCGACGATGGCTGGCAGGTCGAGCTGCCCGAAACCTGGCTGGCACACGGCAATCCCTGGGAGTTCGAGCGGCGCGAAAGCTCGTACCGCATCGGCTTCGGCGGCGAAGTACTGGAGACGACGAGCGGCGTGGCATGGCACCCCGCCGAGGAAGTCGAGGCGACCGCTGTCGATACGCCTGTTGTTGGCTGGCGCGGGAAATGGGTCAACACACTGCGGCTATGGACGGCATCATCGCTGGACCCGATCAAACTCGATGCTTTCAACGCGGGCGACCACGCCGGGGCGCTGGCCGATCAGGTCCGCGCAGACAGTCTGGTGCGGGTGCTATATCCGGCGGATTCCAGCCCGGCTGGCCAAGAACTGCGGCTGCGGCAGGAGTATTTCTTCTCCGCCGCGTCGATCCAGGACATTGTCCGCCGCCATGTCCAGTATCACGGCAATGTCCAGAGCCTGCCTGACAAGGTGGCGATCCAGCTCAACGATACCCATCCCGCGGTGGCGGTGGCCGAACTGATGCGGCTGCTGGTCGATGTCCACGGGCTTGAATACGATGAGGCCTGGGACATCACGCGGCGGACAACTGGTTACACCAATCACACCCTGCTGCCCGAGGCGCTCGAATCATGGCCGCTGCCGCTGTTTGAACGCCTGCTTCCCCGGCATATGCAGATCATCTATGCGATCAACTCCCGTGTGCTGCGCGAGGCGCGCAAGGCGGGTATGGATGCCGAGGCGATTTCGGCGATTTCGCTGATCGACGAAGGCGGCGGGCGGCGGGTGCGCATGGCCAATCTCGCCTTTGCCGGCGCCCACAGCGTCAACGGGGTTGCGGCGCTGCACACTGAACTGATGAAGACCACAGTATTTTCCGACCTGCACAAGCTCTATCCCGGCAAGATCAACAACAAGACCAACGGCGTCACTCCGCGCCGCTGGCTGCAGCAGTGCAATCCGGGACTGACTTCGATCATCAAGGACGCGATTGGCGATGGCTTCCTCGACGATTCGGAGAAGCTGGTGGAGCTGGACAAGCTTGCTGGCGATGCAACGCTGGGCGAGCTTGTCGCCCAGGTGAAGCGAAGCAACAAGATTGCCTTGGCGGGTCACCTCAAGACGATCACTGGCATCCGGCTCAATCCCGACGCGCTGTTCGATGTCCACATCAAGCGCATCCACGAATACAAGCGCCAGCTGCTCAATCTCGTTGAAACCGTCGCACTCTACGACCAGATCCGTAGCCACCCCGAGCGCGATTGGGTGCCACGGGTCAAGATCTTCGGCGGCAAGGCGGCACCGAGCTATCACAATGCCAAATTGATCATCAAGCTCACCAATGATATCGCCCGGCGAGTCAATTCCGATCCCTCGGTCGGCGGGCTGCTCAAGGTGGTGTTCGTGCCGAACTACAATGTCACGCTGGCCGAACGGATCATCCCCGCGGCGGACTTGTCGGAGCAGATTTCGACTGCGGGGATGGAAGCCTCGGGCACCGGCAACATGAAGTTCGCGCTCAACGGCGCGCTGACTGTCGGCACGCTGGATGGTGCCAATATCGAGATCAAGGACCGGGTCGGCGATGACAATATCTTCATCTTCGGACTGACCGCCGATGAAGTCGCCCTGCAGCGGGCCAATAATTACGTACCGCGCGAAATCATTGAAGGCTCGCGCGAATTGCATCAGGCGGTGCATGCCATCGCATCGGGGGTCTTTTCGCCCGATGATCCGGATCGGTATGGCGAATTGATGGATGGGCTCTACGATCACGACTGGTTCATGGTCGCCGCCGATTTTGACAGCTATACCGCTTCTCAGCGCCAGATCGACCGGGTATGGGAAGACCAGAAGAATTGGCGCAAGATGGCTATCCACAACATTGCCAATGTCGGCTGGTTTTCGTCCGACCGCACTATCGCGGAATATGCGCGGGAGATCTGGGGAGTGCTTTGAAACCTACGGGAGAGGCCATTGCCGCGCTGCTGGATGGCACTCATGCCGATCCTTTCTCGTTGCTCGGCGTACACGAAGGACCGGCGGGCGCCTTTGCGCGCGCGGTGCTGCCAGGGGCCGAATTGGCGGAAGCGCACGACCTGTCCGGCAAGAAACTGGGCAAGCTCAAGCGCGCAGACGATCGCGGCCTGTTCGAGGGAAAGGTCAAGGGCGGGCGGCAGCCGGTCAAATACCATTGCAAGGCGGGCGCGCATGACTGGTGGGTGACTGATGCCTACAGCTTTGGCCCAGTGCTCGGTCCGCTCGATGACCTGCTGATTGCCGAGGGCACCCATTACCGTCTGTTCGACAAGCTGGGCGCGCATTGCATCGATCATGAAGGCGCGCGCGGCGTGCATTTTGCGGTCTGGTCACCCAATGCGTCCCACGTCGCGCTGGTCGGGGATTTCAATGATTGGGACCACCGCCGCCACCCGATGCGCGAGCGGCGCGACATCGGCGTCTGGGAGATATTCCTGCCCGACATCGGCCCGGGCCGCGCCTATAAATACCGAATCACCGGGCCCGACGGCACGGTACAGCCGCTCAAGGCCGATCCCTTTGCCTTTGCCTGCGAACTGCGCCCGAAGACGGCATCGATCACCGCCGATCCGGGCAAGTCCGCCCAGGGAGACGATGAATGGGGCGATGCGGCCCACCGCGCACATTGGGCCTCGGTCGATCCCCGAAGACAACCGATTTCGATCTACGAAGTCCATCCCGGTTCGTGGCAGCGGGACGAAAGTGGCTGGTTCCTCAGCTGGGACGCGATGGCCGAGAAGCTGATCCCCTATGTCGCCGACATGGGCTTCACGCACATCGAATTCATGCCCGTTTCCGAACATCCCTACGATCCGAGCTGGGGTTACCAGACGACAGGGCTTTTTGCTCCCTCTGCCCGCTTTGGCGATGCGGCCGGGTTTGCCCGCTTCGTCGATGGCGCGCACCGCGCCGGGGTCAGCGTCTTGATCGACTGGGTGCCCGCCCATTTCCCCACCGACGAACACGGCCTCGCACATTTCGACGGTACCGCGCTCTATGAACACGAAGACCCACGGCTCGGCTTCCACCCGGATTGGAACACCGCGATCTACAATTTCGGTCGGCGCGAAGTAGCAAGCTTTCTGGTCAACAATGCGCTGTTCTGGGCGGAGCGCTATCATGTCGATGGCCTGCGCGTCGATGCTGTCGCCTCAATGCTTTACCGCGACTATTCGCGCAAGGCGGGCGAGTGGATACCCAACGAGCAGGGCGGGCGCGAGAACTGGGAGGCTGTCGATTTTCTGCGGAAGATGAACCGGGCGGTCTATGGCAGCCACGCCGGTTTTATCACTGTGGCAGAGGAATCGACGGCCTGGCCGGGCGTCACCCTGCCGGCCTATGATGAACCGCGCACCAGCCTTGGTTTCGGCTTCAAGTGGAATATGGGCTTCATGCACGACACGTTGCAATATATGGCGCGTGATCCGATCCACCGGAAGCATCACCACAGCGATATCACTTTCGGGCTGATGTATGCATTCTCCGAGAACTTCGTCCTGCCGCTCAGCCATGACGAGGTGGTCCACGGCAAGGGCTCGCTGCTCACGAAGATGAGCGGCGACGATTGGCAGAAGTTCGCCAACCTGCGCGCCTATTACGCGATGATGTGGGGCTATCCCGGCAAAAAGCTGTTGTTCATGGGCCAGGAGTTCGCCCAACGCCGCGAGTGGAGCGAGGAGCGCAGCCTCGACTGGGAACTGCTCGAAAGTCCCGTCCATGCGGGGATCCATAGTCTGGTGCGCGATCTCAACCGGCTCTACCGGGAAACCTCAGCGCTGCATGCGCGCGACTGCGAGGCCGAAGGTTTCGAGTGGCTGGTGGTAGATGATGCCGATAACTCGGTCTTCGCCTGGCTCCGCAAGGCACCTGGCGCGAAGCCAGTGGCGGTAATCTGCAACATGACACCGACCTTTCACGGCGAGTATATCATTCCGCTGCCTTTCGATGGGGCATGGCACGAGGTGCTGAACAGTGATGCCGCCGCTTATGGCGGGAGCGGCCAGGGCAATCTTGGTATGGTGCACTGCGATGGCGGAAAAGCCCGGCTGGTGTTGCCGCCGCTCGCAACGCTGATGCTGGAATTTGCAGGATAGTGCTAACCGACAGGATGGGGAGACAAGGCGATGAGAAATCCGAGCGGACAACCACTGGCGCGCGACGCCATGGCCTATGTGCTCGCCGGCGGGCGCGGCAGCCGCCTGATGGAACTGACCGGCAATCGCGCCAAACCGGCGGTCTATTTCGGCGGGATGAGCCGGATCATCGATTTCGCGCTGTCAAACGCGATCAATTCGGGCATCCGCCGGATTGGCGTGGCGACGCAATACAAGGCGCATTCGCTGATCCGCCACATGCAGCGCGCCTGGAACTTCATGCGGCCCGAGCGCAACGAGAGCTTCGATATCCTGCCCGCCTCGCAGCGTATCGACGAGCTCCAATGGTACGAAGGCACTGCCGACGCGGTCTATCAGAACATCGATATCATTGAGAGCCATGCCCCCAAATACATGGTGATCCTGGCTGGCGATCACATCTACAAGATGGATTACGAACTGATGCTGCGCCAGCATGTCGACAGCGGCGCGGACGTTACGATCGGCTGCCTGGTGGTGCCGCGCAAGGAAGCGAGCGGATTCGGCGTCATGGCGGTCGACAAGAAGGACAACATCACCAAATTCGTCGAAAAGCCGAAAGACCCGCCTGGCATTCCGGGCAATCCCGAAATGGCACTGGCCTCGATGGGGATTTATGTCTTTGAGACAAAATTCCTGTTCGAAGAGCTGCGACGCGATGCCGCAACACCGGGATCGCACCGCGATTTCGGCAACGATATCATTCCCCACATCGTCAAGCACGGCAAAGCGGTGGCCCACCGTTTCACTGACAGCTGTATTCGCGCTGCCGAACAGATCGACGAATACTGGCGCGATGTCGGCACGCTCGATGCCTATTTCGAGGCCAATCTCGATCTCACCGACATTGTCCCCAAGCTCAACATGTATGACCGTGACTGGCCGATCTGGACTGACCAGATCGTCGCCGCCCCGGCCAAATTCGTCCATGACGAGGACGGTCGGCGCGGCATGGCGATCTCCTCGCTGATCTCGCAGGATTGCATTGTCTCCGGCGCGACTGCGCATCGAAGCCTGCTGTTTACCGGGGTCAAGATGGGCAGCTTTTCAAGCGTCAATGAGGCAGTGATCCTGCCCTATTGCAACATCGGCCGCGGCGCGCAGCTCAGCCGTGTGATCGTCGATTCAGGTGTCCGCATTCCCGAGGGCCTCGTGGTGGGCGAAGACGCGGAGCTCGACGCCCAGCGCTTCCGCCGCACCGACAGCGGCGTCTGCCTGATCACCAAAGCGATGATCGAACGGCTCTGATGCCCCTACGCGTGCTCTCGGTGGCCTCGGAGGCCGCACCGCTGGTAAAGACCGGTGGGCTGGCTGATGTCGTCGGCGCGCTGCCCGGGGCGCTTGCGCCGCAGGGCGTGGCCGTGACCACGCTGTTGCCGGGCTATCCCTCGGTCATGAAGGGACTAGGCAAGGGTAAAGTCCTGCATGGCTGGGATGCTCTGCTGGGCGAGTCGGCGCGGCTGTTGGCGGGAAAACTGGGCGCGCACCCTCTGATCGTGCTCGACGCACCCGGCCTTTTCAACCGTGAGGGTGGACCATACGGTGATCCAGCGGGAAAGGACTGGGCTGACAACTGGCGGCGCTATGCCGCGCTGGCGCGGGCTGCCGCAGACCTTGCGGGCGGCGCAGTCAAGGGCAAGCAGTTCGATCTGCTTCACGCGCATGACTGGCAGGCAGCCATGGCCCCGGCCTATCTGCGCTTCGCACCGGTCGCGAAATCGCGCGCAGTTCCCAGCGTGATGACCATCCACAACATGGCCTTCCAGGGCCACTTCGGCCGCGAGATCTTTGGCCAGCTCGGAATGCCCCGCGCCGCCTGGTCGATCGACGGGGTCGAGTATCACAAGGGGGTTGGTTTCCTCAAAGCCGGGATGGCATCGGCCAGTGTGATCACTACGGTCAGCCCGACTTATGCCGCCGAAATCCGCGATCCCGAGTTCGGCATGGGGCTGGAGGGACTGGTCGAGAGCCGGGGCGACAAGGTCTACGGGATCGTCAATGGCATTGATACGGCGGAGTGGAACCCGGCCAGCGATCCTTTGCTTCCGGCCAATTATACCGCCCGCACCCTATCCCGGCGCGCTGCCAACAAGCGTGCGCTGGAAGCCGAGTTCGGCCTTGAACCGGGGAATGGCCCGCTATTCATTGTCATCAGCCGACTGACCTGGCAGAAAGGCATGGACGTGCTGATCGAGGCGATTGACCACCTTGTCGGCATTGGTGGCAGTCTCGCCCTGCTCGGTTCGGGCGATGCCAAGCTCGAGGCGGATTTCCTCGCGGCTGCCGCCCGCCATCCCGGCCGGATTGGCCTGCGGCTTGGCTACGACGAGGCACTGGCCCACCGCATGCAGGGCGGCGGCGATGCCATTCTCGTGCCCTCGCGATTCGAACCTTGCGGCCTGACCCAGCTCTATGGCCTCGGATATGGCTGTGTGCCGGTGGTTGCGCGCACCGGCGGGCTGGCGGACACCGTGATCGACGCCAGTGTGGCGGCCATGGCGGCGGGAGCGGGCACCGGAATTCAGTTTGCCGGAGTCAACTATCGCGCTTTGGCCATAGCGATCAGCCGAACAGTAGCACTCTTTCACCAGCCGGAGGCGTGGCGGGCAGTGCAGCGCAATGGCATGAAAGCAGACTTCAGCTGGACGCGAAGCGGCAAGGCCTATGCTGATCTCTATGCCCAGCTCACTGCAAACTGACTGGCAACTCGGCGCATTCGCCAATGGCGGCTTGACCCGCTTTGCCGTGCGTGCACCGCTGGCGCGGGCGATGTGGCTCTGCCTGTTCGAGGGCGAGGCCGAGCGGCGGATTGCCATGGACCGGCAGGGCGAAAACTGGACAGCCGAACTGTCCGGGAAACTCGCGGGCACGCGCTATGGCTACCGCGCTGAGGGCGACTGGGCACCTGAACTGGGCCACTGGTTCGATCCCGCTAAACTTCTGGTCGATCCTTACGCAACTGAGCTCGATCACCGCTTTGTGCAGCATCCCCGCCTAGCCGTGTTCGGCGAGGATACCGCCGATATCGTGCCCAAGGCGATTGTCCCGCCGGCCCTGCCTGAATGCCCGCTCAAGCCTCCCCACTTTACGCTCGGTGGCCTGATCTATGAGCTTAATGTCCGGGGTTTCACCATGCTCCATCCGGATGTGCCCGAAGCACAGCGCGGCACTATTGCTGCGCTCGCCCATCCCGCGATCATCGCCCACCTCAAGCGGTTGAATGTCACGGCAGTCGAGCTTATGCCCATCACTGCCTGGATCGATGAGCGGCACCTGCTGCCGCTCGGCCTGAGCAATGCCTGGGGCTACAATCCAGTTGTGCCGATGGCGCTCGATCCGGGACTCGCGCCGGGCGGCATAACCGAACTGCGCGAAACTGTCGCCGCGCTTCATGCCGAGGGCATCGGCGTGATCCTCGATCTGGTGCTTAATCATACTGGCGAAAGCGATGTGCTGGGCGGTGTGCTGTCGCTGCGCGGGTTGGATAACGCGGCCTATGCGCATGATTCCGATGGCAGCCTGATCAACGACACCGGCTGCGGCAATACGCTGGATTTCGCCAATCCGGCAGTGCGACAACTGGCCACGGCCACGCTGCGCCATTTCGTGCGGAATTGCGGCGTCGATGGCTTCCGCTTCGATCTCGCGCCGATCATGGCGCGCGGGCCGGGTTTTGATCGATCCGCGCCGATATTCGCCGAGATCGACGCTGATCCCCGGCTGTCGGACCGGATCATGATCGCCGAGCCGTGGGATATCGGGCCGGGCGGCTACCAGCTGGGCCGGTTCCCGGCAAACTGGCTTGAATGGAATGACCGGTTTCGCGACGATGTCCGCCGCTACTGGCGCGGCGAGGGCAGTTCCGGCGTGCTGGCGACCCGCATTGCCGGTTCGTCCGATCTGTTTGGCCCGCAGTGCCGCAGCGTCAATTTCCTCGCCGCGCACGATGGCTTCACCCTGGCCGACACTGTCGCCTATGCCGAGCGCCACAACTGGGCCAACGGCGAGCAGGGCCGCGATGGCCACGGCGAGAATTTCTCGTGGAACAACGGCGCGGAAGGGGGCAGCGACGATCCGCAAGTTCTGGCCCGCCGCAGTTCTGACCTGCGCGCCCTGCTCGGCACCCTGTTCGCCTCGACCGGAACGATCATGCTGACCGCCGGCGACGAGTTCGGTCGAAGCCAGCTGGGCAATAACAACGCCTATGCGCAGGACAACGCGATAAGCTGGATCGATTGGAACCGGCGCGACAGGTATCTCGAAGAATACGTCGCCGCGATTTCCGCATGGCGCAATGCCCGCCTCCCCGCCTTTACGCAATTCCCCGAAGAAGGATCATGGCAAAGCCTGGACGGCACCGCGATGACTGTTCACGACTGGGAGGACCCCCAAGGCGAAGGTTTTCGCCACGTCAGCCCAGACAGGTCCCTGATAATCAATCGCAGGGACCGTCTGGTTACACTTGCGGACACAAAAGATCAGCCTGCCAATACCGATACCGACTGGGAATTCATCCACGTCGGTCCATAGGCCGTCAGAAATGCAACATCCGCAGCGTCGCGGCCAATCCCGATCTTGGCCATCGCACCTTCCATCGCCATGCCGGTCGCATCGACCAGATGCCACTCGCCGCCAAGAAACACTTCGGCCACGGCATGGAAATCCTGCGGTTTGACGCCCAGCGCGTAGACGCTGGCAAAGCGGGCAGGAATGCCCGAAGCCCTGACCAGCGTTATCAGAGCGTGCGTATAGTCGCGGCAAATACCCTGGCGGCTGGCGAGAGTGTCCAGCGCTGTTGTCTGCGAGTTGCTGGCGCCCGGCACATAGTTGATATTCGTCTGGAGCCAGTCGCGCATCGCGCAAACCAGCGCACCGCCCTGCAAGTTGCCGAATTCCTCCAGCACGAAGGAGGCAATCTGGTCTGACGGGCAATACCGCGAGGGCATCAGGTATTGCACTGTTTCGCCTGGCAACTGGTGCGGCTCGATCCGGTCGAGACCGAGGCAATTATCGACGATACGATTGACCATTACAGTCGCGCGGTAGTCGACCAGCAATTGCCCCTCCACCCGGATCCAGATCCGGTCGCCAATCATATCCTGTGCCGGCACCCGCGCAAAATGGAGGCAGTTGGGAACCTGAATATGAGCATGTTCGATCCGCTGCTCGGGAATCGCTGCGGCTTCGATATGCAGCAATACATCGGTTGGCGCATTAAAAGTGTAATCGAGCTGGGCTTCGATCAAAAGTCTCATAAGGGCGAAATACTCATAGCGGCTCTATTTCGTGCAGGCACTTTGCCTGCGATACCGAACCACCTGGCAGGCCATTAAGCGAATTGTGTTGCACTGCAACAAGAATGGCGGTTCAACGAGGCCATGATCAAGGCCGCGCTGCACCATCTGACTCGCTACCGCTATAGCCGGCCGATCCGGCTGGGGCCACAAGTGGTCAGATTGCGCCCGGCGCCGCATAGCCGCACCCTGGTGCCCAACTATTCGCTCAAGATCAGTCCGCAAAATCACTTCCTCAACTGGCAGCAGGACCCGCACGGTAACTGGCAGGCGCGGATCGTGTTCCCGGACCCGATCGATCATTTCTCGATCGAAGTCGATCTGCTCGCCGAACTGGCGATCATCAACCCGTTTGATTTCTTCGTCGATCCTTATGCCGAGGAAGTGCCATTCACTTATGACGCCGCCTTGCGGGACGATCTCGCCGCCTATTTCGAGATAGAGCCACACGGGCCACTCTTCGACTCGATGGTGCAGGAGTTTTCAAACCAGTCCGGCCGCAGCATCGATTTCCTCGTCGCGCTGAATTCCGCGCTGCAGCAACGTATCGGCTATGTCATCCGCATGGAAGCGGGAGTGCAGCCGCCCGAAGAGACCTTGCAGCTGGGCACCGGCTCCTGCCGCGACACCGCATGGTTGCAGGTGCAATTGCTGCGCCGGCTGGGTTTCGCGGCGCGGTTTGTCTCGGGCTATCTCATCCAGATGGTCGCAGATGTAGCTCCGCGCGAAGGGCCCAAGGGACCCGAGGCCGATTTTACCGACCTTCACGCATGGACCGAGGTTTACTTGCCCGGCGCGGGCTGGATCGGCCTCGATTCTACTTCCGGTCTGTTTGCGGGCGAGGGCCACATTCCGTTGGCAGCCACCCCGCATTATCGCTCTGCCGCGCCAATTAGCGGCGAGGCAGAGCCCGCCGAAGTCGATTTCCATTTCGAAATGTCGATTGCCCGCATTGCTGAGGCAGTGCGGATCACCAAGCCGTTTACCGAGGCGCGCTGGCAGGCTCTGGTCGAACTGGGCGACAAGGTCGATGCCGACCTCGTCGCACAGGACGTGCGGCTGACCACTGGGGGCGAGCCGACTTTCGTTGCCGAGACTGACGTCGAGGCGCCGGAATGGAACAGCGAGGCCGTCGGGCCGACAAAGGCGCTCTATGCCGACCGGCTGATCCGCCGCCTGCGCGAGAAATTCGCGCCTGGTGCGCTGCTGCATCACGGTCAGGGCAAGTGGTATCCCGGCGAAAGCCTGCCACGCTGGGGTTACTCGCTTTATTGGCGCAAGGATGGCGTGCCGGTCTGGCGCGATTCCAGTCTGATTGCAGGCGGGACGAGGGCAGAATCCGAAGGCACCATCGATCCAGATGGCCCGGTGAATGCGGCCAGCGCGCGGGCTTTCATCGATGCCGCTGCTGAAGGCTTCGGCTTATCCAGCGACTTTATCGAACCGGTCTATGAAGATGCGGTGAGCTGGATCACCAAGGAAGCCGAGCTGCCGGCCAACACCTCGCCCGACGATCCCAAGCTCGATAGCCCCGAAGAGCGCAACCGGATCATGCGCACCTTTCAGCGCGGCCTGTCGAAGCCGGTCGGCTATGTCCTGCCGATCCAGCGCTGGAACAGCAAATCGCAGCAGCACGCGCGTTGGAAAAGCGAAAAGTGGAATGTGCGGCGCGGCGCGCTGTTCGCGGTGCCAGGCGATTCTGCGCTGGGCTACCGCCTGCCGCTGGGCTCGCTGCCCTATGTGCCGCCGTCCGACTATCCTTACATCCACCCACGCGACACCGCTGAGCCGCGCGCGCCGCTGGCCGATTTCCGCGGGCAGGCGGTCGAGCGCGGCAGTCAGACACGCGAAGCAGCAGTTACCGGCGAACAGCGTCACGAAGCAGTGGCGACGCTCGATGCCGAGCATCAGGAACGGGTCGAGCAAAAGATTATCGAAGGCGCAGTGCGCACGGCGCTGGCGATCGAGCCGCGCGGCGATCATCTCTCGGTGTTCATCCCGCCGGTCGAGGCGCTCGACGATTACCTTGAGCTGGTGGCCGAGATCGAACTTGTCGCCGTGCGCTTGCAGCTGCCGGTGCGGATCGAAGGCTATCCGCCGCCGCCCGATCCGCGGCTCATGGTGCTCAAGGTCACGCCCGATCCCGGCGTGATCGAGGTCAATGTCCAGCCTGCGGCGAGTTGGGCCGAGGCAGTCACAATCACCGAAGTGCTTTATGACGAGGCGCGTGACATCGGCCTCACGGCCGACAAATTCATGGTCGATGGCCGCTCGGTCGGAACGGGCGGCGGCAATCATCTGGTGCTGGGCGGTCCGAGCCTGACTGATTCGCCGTTCATCCGCCGTCCCGATCTACTCAAGAGCTTCGTGCTGCAATGGCAGCGCCATCCTTCGCTCTCCTATCTGTTTTCGGGCATGTTCATCGGCCCGACCAGCCAGGCCCCCCGCATCGATGAAGCCCGGCATGACTCAATTTATGAGCTGGAGATCGCGCTGGCGCAGGTGCCGCCCCCTTCGGAGCAGCAGCCTCCGCCCTGGTTGGTTGACCGGTTGTTCCGCAATCTGCTGGTGGATGTGACGGGCAACACCCACCGAACCGAAATCTGCATCGACAAGCTGTTCTCGCCCGATGGGCCGACCGGGCGGCTGGGCCTGGTCGAATTTCGTGGTTTCGAGATGCCGCCAGATGCGCAGATGTCGCTGGCCCAGCAGTTGCTGCTGCGCGCGATGACCGCCTGGTTCTGGCGCGCGCCGCGCGATGGCGCACTGGTGCGCTGGGGCACTTCGCTGCACGACCGTTTCCTGTTGCCGCATTTCGTCTGGGCCGATTTTCTCGATGTCCTGGGCGAACTGCGCGCAGCCGGTTATGACTTCGATCCGGCCTGGTTCGAAGCGCAGCGCCAGTTCCGCTTTCCGGTGCATGGCGAGATCGAGGCCGGCGGGGTCACTCTGGAGATCAGCCACGCGCTCGAACCCTGGAACGTGCTCGGCGAGACTGGGGCGATCGGCGGGACAGTGCGCTATGTCGACAGCTCGACCGAGCGGTTGCAGGTGCTGGCGAGGGGCCTGATCCCCGGTCGCCACATCATTGCCTGCAACGGCCGCCGGGTGCCGCTGCACCCGACCGGCACCACCGGCGAAGGGGTTGGCGGCGTGCGCTACAAGGCGTGGTTCCCTGCCAATTGCCTGCATCCGGTGCTGGAAGCGCATGCGCCGCTGACTTTCGATGTGCTCGACAGCTGGAACGGGCGCTCGCTCGGTGGCTGCGTCTATCATGTGGCGCATCCCGGCGGGCGCGCCTATGACGACATTCCGGTCAATGGTTATGAAGCCGAATCGCGCCGGATTGCGCGGTTTCAGGGGTATGGTCACACGCCGGGTCCAGTGGCGATGCCGCCGGTTGAAGCGGGGGGAGAATTTCCGATGACGCTTGATCTTCGCCGCCCACCGGGGCTCGGCTGATCACCGGCGATGGCAGGCGCGCCGGCTAACGCTTTGGGACAGGCCGCCAGCAGTGATCCGCTGCGCCGCTACACCGTGCCTGACGGCAAAGCCGATCTTTTCACCGGGTCGCAAGCTGATGTCGCCGAAAGCTGGCGCCGCATGGCGCGGGGGCTTGCCACTCTTTGTGGCGGACGGCTGGGCGATATCCACGACCGCTTGCTGCGCGAGACAAACGACCTAGGCATGACCTTCCGTCTCTCGGGCGATACCGACGAGCGCCCATGGCCGGTCAGCCCGATGCCCTTGCTGATCGGCACCGAAGAATGGGCAGGGCTTACCAAAGGCCTGGTGCAGCGCGCCTCCCTGCTCGAAAAAGTCATCGCCGATATCTATGGCGCGCAGAGCCTCGTCGCCGATGGCCACCTGCCTGCCGCCGTCGTCGCGGGAAGCGAGTATTATGCCCGCAAGATGCAAGGCATCGCCCCGCCGCGTGGCCGCTATCTGCAGATTTATGCTGTTGATTTGGCGCGCGGTCCGGGCGGCCATTGGCGGGTATTATCTGATCGTCTGCGCCTGCCGACCGGGATTGGCTACGCACTGGAAAACCGGCTGGCGATTTCGCGCACAACCGGGACTTTGCTGTCAGAAATCAACGCCAGGCGACTGGCCGGGTTCTTCTCCGAACTGCGCCGGGGCATTGCCTCAAGCTGCAACCGCAGCTCGCCGCGCATTGCGCTGCTTACGCCGGGCCAATTCAACCAGAGCTACACTGAACAGGCGCATCTGGCCCGCTACCTCGGCTTCCCGTTGGTTGAAGGACGCGACCTCGCGGTCAGCCAGGAACGGCTTTATGTCCGTACTATTGCAGGGCTGAAGCGGATCGACGCGGTGTGGCGCTGGATCGGTACGGAGATGCTCGATCCGCTGGCGTTTGATGCCCATTCGCAGATCGGTGTACCAGACATGTTCGATGCCTGGTCCTCGGGCGAGCTGGCGGTTGCCAACTGGCCGGGGGTCGGCGTGGCGCAGGCGCGCGCCTTCTCGGCCTTCATGCCTCGGCTGGCAAAAGTGCTGCTCGGCGAAAGCCTGATCCTGCCCAATATGGCGACGTGGTGGTGCGGCCAGGCCGAAGAGCGCAACTATGTCCGCGATCACCTCGATGATCTGGTGGTCAGCCCGGCCTTTGGCGGAACGGTTGCCGGATTGGCCGGAGGCCGGACCCGGGCAGGCGCCAGCCTCGATGCGAGCGAGCGGGCGGACCTGTTCGCGGCCATGGAAGCGCGGCCGATCGATTATGTCGGCCAGGAAATCGTCCACCTTTCGACCACGCCTGCACTTGTCGGCGACACGTTCGAACCGCGGCCTTTCACACTGCGAGCCTTTGTCGCGCGCGGCGCGGATGGCGAATGGGTGGTCATGCCCGGAGGCTTCGCCCGGATTGCCGCGCAGGGTGATCTCAGGACATCGTTGATGGGCGAGGGCGATTTTTCGGCCGACGTCTGTATCGTCGATAGTGTCGCGGTCGAACAGCTGTCACTGCTGGGCCCCGACCAGGTGCCCCCGGTGCGGCGCGGCGGCGGCATCCTTTCGAGCCAGGCCGCCGACAACCTCTATTGGCTGAGCCGCTACAGCGAACGCGCGGAAATTACCGTGCGGATTATCCGCAACCTGCTGGGCAGCACGATCGAAGTCGATGGCGGCAGCCGCAGGGGAACGCCAAGCCGACAGCGGCTGGTCGAGTTGCTGGTGCGCTGGGGGGCAATTCCTCCTGAGGCGGCAGCCTTGCCAAGAGCGCAATTGTGCGGCCGGGCGTTCCGCGAGCGCGAACTGCGCGGCGGCATTGCCGCGCTGGTTGGGTCGATGCGGGAGATCGGACGGAGCCTGCGCGACCGGATGTCGGCGGATTTCTGGCGGGTCGCCAACCAACCGATTCCGCAACTCGATGATAGCTGGGCGCAGTCGGTGCTATCTGCGTCGAACCTGATGATCGACCGCTTCAGCGTGCTGTCGGGCCTTGCCGCCGAGAACATGGCTCGCGGCCCGGCGTGGCGGTTTTACGACCTTGGCCGGCGCATCGAACGTGCTCTGACGATCTGCCGAATAGCCCGCCAGCTGACCGGCGAGGACTGCGGGCCGGACGAATACGGGTTGCTGCTAGATCTGTTCGACAGCCAGATCACCTATCGCAGCCGCTATCTGGTCGGAGCGATGCGCGAGCCGGTGATCGATCTTATCCTGCTCGATGCGGGCAATCCGCGCGGCCTGACCTATCAGGTGGAGCGGATGGACGAGCATATCTCCAGCTTGCCGCAGTTGACGGACGATGGCATTCCGGAACCCGCCTATCGCCAGTTCAGCGCCATGCTGGCCAATTTGCAGGGGCTGGAATGCAGCTCGGTCAATGATGCCCAGCTGCAAGATATTGAAACCCGCCTGCTGGCACTGTCTGACGCGATCTCGCAGCGCTATTTCCTGCAGTACGAACGGTCCGATCCTCCCACACGCGACAACTTGCTGGCATGAATTACCGGGTCACGCATGTCACCGAAGTCAGATACGATGCGCTGGTCAATCTCGCACGGTTCAACCTGCGGCTGAAGCCTGTCGACTGGTCGGGACAGACATTGACAGGCTATCGGCTGTACGTCAGTCCTTCGCCCAAGTCGATTATCGAAGAATCGGGCCCCTTCGTAGTCAACACCGCCCGGCTGACGCTGGACAAGCCCACAGCCAGCCTCAGCGTGACAAGCGAATTTTTCGTCACGGTGGATCGGGCGTTGCCGCCGGTCGATGAACAGGTGTCGTCATTGTCCGATGTACGTAGCGCTGCGCTGGCAGATCGCGGACTCACTGCGCGTGACCCGGCGAGCTATCTGTTCGCTTCGCCGATCGCAGTGATGACGCCGGAAATCGCCGAATGGGCTGCATCGCGTCTTGGCGGCGATATCGACATAATCGCAGCTGTGTCGTCGCTGATGCATGCCATCCACGATGAATTCGTCTACGACAGCAAGGCAACCAAAGCCGATACCCCGCCCCTCCAGGCATTCCGCGCCAAACGGGGCGTTTGCCAGGACTTCGCGCATATCATGATTATCGCGCTGCGCCATGCCGGCGTGCCCGCGGCCTATGTCAGTGGATATCTGCGCACTATTCCCCCGCCCGGCAAGGCGCGGTTGGTCGGCGCCGATGCGACACATGCCTGGGTCAATGTCTGGTGCGGGGCCAGCCTTGGCTGGATCGGGTTTGACCCAACCAATGCCATGCTGGCTGGAAACGATCACATCTTCACTGCCATGGGCCGCGATTTCAGTGATGTCTCGCCGCTCGATGGAGTATTCATCGGCGGAGGGGGGCAGCGCATGAAAGTCTCGGTAGAGGTCACGCCGCTCGATTCTTGAGGCAATCTGCGCGCGAATAAATCCTCTGTCACAGCCGTGCGGCTCATATTACAGTGGCTGCAAAGCAAGCTGGAGGATGATCAAATGGCACTGTTCGAAATCCATTCACTGGACGACAACCTGTCGTTTGGTGCCGAGGTCACCGGCGTGACCCGCGAACTATTGAAGGACAGCGCTGTCCGCGCCAAATTGAAGCAGCTGTTCGAAGATCGCGGGGTGATCGTGTTCCGGGGGGTCGAGCCCAGTGCCGAGATGCAGGTCGAGATAAGCCAGGTTTTCGGGCCGCTAAAGGAGCATCCGGTATCATCGGTCCAGCGCGCCGATGCTGAGAAACTCACCGGGGTAATCGCAATCAGCACTGGGCCTCATATGGGCGTGGTCGAAATCAATGGCCAGAAGTTGCAGACTTGGCAGCCTTGGCATTTCGACCACGCCTATAACGACGAGCTTAACCGCGCTGGCGTGTTACGCAGCCTGGCGATTGCTGCCGAGGGAGGACTGACCGGTTTCGCGGACGGCCTGCAGATTTACCGCGATATGGATCCGGGCATTCGCGCCAAGGCGGAAGGGGTCAATGTCCTCTACAACCTTGACCTCCGCTACACCGAACAGCGCTTCGGCCTGCCCGACACGTTCCGCGTCGTGCGCCAACATTCCAGCGATCTGCACATCACTTCAGCCGGGAATCCCTGCTCGATTCACCCGATCCTGTGGACTCGGCCCGATGGCGAGAAAGTGTTCCACATGACCCCTTATGGCTGCAGGGGCATTGAAGGAGATCGCAGCGACGCGGCCTTCGAACTGCTCTCCGAAATCTGGAACGAGGCTATGCGGGTTATCAAGCCCTATTACCACCAGTGGCATACCACGGACATGGTTATCTGGGACAATTGGCGAGTTCTCCACGAAGCCTGCGGCTGCCCCGACGGCCAGGACCGCGTCGTCCATCGCACCACGATCAAGGGCGATTATGGCTTGGGGCGATTCGAGCAGCAAAGCAGAGTCGGGCAGACAGGTTGATGCCATGGTGAACACAGCCGTGCGAAGTCGTCGATTTGACCTCATACCATATGTGGACGGCCCCCTCCTTGCAAGACTGTGGCAGTGATTTGATCAATTGCTTGCGTCCATATGTCCGGCCTTTGGGTGCGTTCGCACATGAACGCTGGCCAAGATGGTTTCCGCGACGA
>JBDSSP010000028.1:0-10483 GCA_039928735.1 Novosphingobium sp.
TTGCCATTTCTCACTATGCTGGCCGTTTATCGAGGAGCGGCCATGCTGACAGTGCACCATCTTGGCGAGTCGCAATCGGAACGCATAGTCTGGCTGTGCGAGGAGCTTGGGCTCGACTATGCCTTCATTCGCTATGACCGGGAATCCAGCGGGGCCGCGCCGACGGCTTACAAGGCGTTGCATCCGCTGGGTACGGCGCCGATCATCACCGATGACGGCTTGGCAAAAACCGGCGGTTCGCTCGCCGAATCCGGGGCGATCATCGAATATGTCAGCCGCAAATATGCCGGTGGCCGCTTGATCCTCGGCCCCGAACATCCAGACTTCGCCGATTATCTGTTCTGGTTTCACTATGCGAACGGTTCGCTCGTGCCAGCTTTCATGATGGACATGGTGGCGAAGCGCATGGGCGCAGAGCCTATGGGTGGGCGCACCGACCTCGGCTTCGCGATGATTGAGGCGCGTCTGGGCGAAGCGGACTGGTTTGCAGGAAGCGAATTCACGGCCGCCGATATCATGATGGTGTTCATGCTGACCAGCGGCAGGGTTCATTCGGGCCGCGAGCTGGGAGATTCGCCGAATTTGCGGGCCTATCTCCAGCGCGTTGCCGAGCGGCCCGCCTACCAGGCAGCGATGACCAAGGCCGAACCGCAGCGAGCGCCGATGCTGGACTGACTTTTGCTACTCTGCAGGCGACTCAATCGAAATAGCCTTCCTTCACCAGCTCTTCGAACCGGTCGACCCAGTGCATGCCGATCCCCCCGATCAGGCCTTTGGTCTTGCCGGTTGCAGTCTCGGCAATCTCGATCAAATATTGCACCGTGAACATGCCGCCGCCATCGGGATCGGGCGGCAGGTATTCCATCGCGAAATTGAATTGCTCAGGCGCGCGACCAGCGGCTGCGAGGCGTGCCTTTGCATCGGCCAGTTCGGCTTCATAAAGTTCCATGGCATCCTCCACGGGGCAAGTCAGCCGATTCGCCGACCAACCGATGAGCAAGAAATGGCACAGGAAGAATGACCTTGGAAGCCGAAGACGCGCGCCACTCTGCACCCGCCACCTTGCGCAATCGCGAACCGATCCTCGACGTGCTGCGCGGTGAACTGCCGGCGAGCGGACTGGTGCTGGAAGTGGCGAGCGGCACTGGCGAACATGCTGTCCATTTCGCGCGCGCCTTACCGGGGCTGGTGTGGCAGCCGTCCGATCCTTCGCCAGATGCGATGCGCTCGATTGCCGCATGGTCGGAGGCATCAGGGCTGGAAAATGTCCTTCCGCCGCTTGCGCTCGATGCCTCAGAGCCGATCTGGCCAATTTCCCGCGCCGACGCACTGGTCTGCATCAACATGGTGCATATCAGCCCCTGGGCCGCAATCGAGGGGTTGATGCGCGGTTCCGGACGTTTGCTCGGCGCAGGCGCGGCGCTTTGCCTTTATGGTCCCTACCGTCGGGCTGGCCACCCGATCGCCGAGAGCAATGCCGCGTTCGATCTCGATCTGCGCAGACGCAATCCTGAGTGGGGCCTGCGCGATTTGGAAGTGGTTGCCGCTTGTGCCGAAGCGCAGGGTCTGCGGCTGGCGCGGGTCGTGGAAATGCCGGCTAACAATCTGACAGTGGTGTTTCGCAAGGTACCCTGAGCACTCGGCAGCATGGTCAGACTGCCCACGCGAAGGTCAGGCTGGTCTCACCAGTTGGTTCGCCGCGGGAATCGAAGCGGCGTTCCCTGATCGTGCCCCGCCCAAGCTGGTCAACAATCACCACAGTGGAGCAGCGGGTGCCATAGATGGCGTTGCGGATGAAGGGCGGGGTTTCGGGGGCTTCCAGTGGCACGTCGGAGGGTGTGGTGGTGTGGAGGCCGATGTCGCCCAGCTTCTCGCTGGCCAGCGCGGCGAACAGCGGCGCCTGATCCGCCATTTCTGCATTCAACCAGTCAGTCAGCGCGGCCTTGAGCTGGAGCGTCTTGGGCCAAGGCTCGTCCAGCGCGCCGTTGGAGAGGCCATAGATGCCGTGGGGCAGCGAAGTGCGAATGGGTCCTGGGCGGTTTGAGAGGAAGTGAGCCTGCGCCCTGTCGGCGACGATCAGGTTGAACGGGTTGAAATCGTCCAGAGCGGCTGTGGCCGAATTGCCGTAGCGACCCATGCTCAGCAACTGATCGCTGACAAGTTCGCCGCGCGAAACCTTGCCCGAATCAGCATCGCCAAACCCGCGCCGGTTGGTCACCAAGGCAAAGCGGCCAGCTTCGGTCAGGCCGAGCCAGGTTCCGCCCGATTTCAGGTCCCGTCCGGCAATGATCCCATTGTCCCAGCGCGCCAGCGGGGCGGCGGGGCGGAGGTGATATTCGTCGCGGTTGCCGATGGCAACGAGCAGCCAGTCCGGATGCGCGGCCCAGGCGATGGCGGCTACGCACATGGCATTATCGGGAGCATGTCATATCAGCCCCTTGGCCTTCAGGCTGACATGGCCCTCGCGCCCGATGATGACGTGATCGTGCACCACGATCCCCAGCAGGCGCCCCGCCTCTGCGATACGGCTGGTGATCTGGATATCGGCCTTGCTGGGTTGCGGGGTGCCGCTGGGGTGGTTGTGAACCAGGATCAGTGCGGTTGCGCCCAGATCGAGCGCCTTGCGGATCACTTCGCGCGGATGGATCGTCGCCTCGTCGATCGAGCCATCGCCGACATGCCAATCGTGCACCAGCATGTTCTGGTGGTTTAGATAGAGCACCCGCACGCGCTCCACGGTGAGATGGGCCATGTCAATTGTCAGGTAATCGAGCAGCGCCTGCCAGCTCGCCAGCACTGGCGCTTCGCGCACATGTTCCCGCGCCATGCGGCGGGCGGCGACGGCAACGATCTTGAGCATGGCCGCGCTGGTCTCGCCCATGCCGGGGTGCAGCACCAGCGCGCGGGTTTCGGCGTTGAGCACGCCTGCAAGGCTGCCAAACCGCTTGATCAGCGCGCGCGCCAGCGGCTTGGTGTCGCGGCGCGGGATGGCGCTCATCAGCAGATATTCGACGACTTCATGATCGGCCACGGCATCCACGCCGCCATCGAGCAGCCGCTTGCGCAGCCGGGCGCGGTGGCCGGAGGCATCGTGACCGACCGCAACAGCCTTTGGCCCCCTGCGCGCTTCCGTGACGCGGTTTTCAGCTTGAAAAAGGTCGTCGTCGTCAGCCACCTCGCTTCGCCTCGCGCGCTGCCGATCGGACATACATCCAGATTTGCAGCGCCTGTTCGCGAGTCAACTCGTCGTAACGCGGCATGCCCTTCTCGAGCAGCGCACCGCCCTTGACCACCTGCAGGAAAGCCGCCTGATCAAGCGCCAGCGCAGATTCGCGCAGGTCTGGCCCCGGCGAGCCAGCCGAGCGCGCGTGGCGACCGTGGCAAAGCGCGCAGGCGAGAAACAGCTGGTGGCCGGTTTCGGCGGCCACCGGATTGATCCTGATCGCGGGGTCATCCACGGCATTGACCACCAGCGTCGGCTTGGGCCCTGCCGGAATTGTTGCCTTTCCATCCAGCGCGAAGACCAGCAGGCGGCGCGGGTTAGCGCCGTATTTCCAGCCGACATTCATTACGTCACTGCCGACCGAAGCCGATCCGCCCCAGCCGACCAGCAAGGCAATGTATTGCCTGCCGTCCGCCGCATAGCTCATCGGCGCGGCGATGATGCCGAGCCCGGCGTCGAAGCTCCAGAGCTTGTTGCCATTGGCGGCGTCATACGCAGTGAACATGCCGTCAGCCGTGCCCTGGAACACCAGATTGCCCGCAGTCGAGAGCACCCCGCCGTTGTACATCGTCTGATGCTTGACGATCCACGCCTGCTTCTGAGTCACCGGGTTCCACGCGAGCAGTGCGCCCTTGCCGTCGCGGTCGTCACGCTTTTCGGATGCAATCGACAGTCCGCCAACATCGAAGCCACCTTCGACTGAATGCCCCTTGCCGAAATGCACCCCGTTCTGGGTCACCGGGATATAGAGCAGCCCGGTCTGCGCACTGAAGCTCTGCGCCTGCCAACTGTGCGCGCCGGCCGGATTTGGCCAGATCGTCACGTCGCCTTTCTCAAAGCGGATATCCTTTTCCTCGACAGGTCGCCCGGTCGTCAGGTCGATATGATCAGCCCAGGTGCTCTTGACGATCTTTTCTGCCGAGATGACGTTCCCGTCATTGCGGTCGAGCACATAGAGAAAGCCGTTCTTGGGCGCGTGCATCAACACCTGACGGGGCTTGCCGCCGATGGTGAGGGTGGCGGCGGTCATCTGCTGGGTGCTGTCATAGTCCCAGCTGTCGCGCGGATTTTCCTGATAGTGCCAAGTGTATTTGCCAGTATCGGCATCGACTGCGACAATTCCGGCGGCATAAAGATTGTCGCCCTGCTCGCTGCCGCGTGTCTTGGGATCGACGGGTGCAACATTGCCAGTGCCAATGTAAATGCGGTTGAGCTCGGCATCGAAGGTCATGCTGTCCCACGGCCCGCCGCCGGTGCCGACCTTCCAGAATTCACCGTTCCAGGTTTTGGCGGCGGCTTCCTGTGCGGGATCGCCTCGGTTCTGCTCGGGCGAGCCGGGTGTGACGTAGAAACGCCACACTTGCTTGCCGCTGGCTTGATCATAGGCAGCGACAAAGCCGCGCTCGCCGAAGTCCGCCCCCGCCTGGCCGATGATGACCTTGTCACCGAATGTGCGCGGAGCCCCCGTGATGAACTGGTGCGAATGAGGTGGAACGGTCTGCACTGACCAGGCGAGCTTGCCGGACTTGGCATCAAGCGCGAACAGCCGCCCGTCAAGCGAGGCGGCAAACACGCGGCCATCCGCATAGGCCGCGCCGCGATTGGCCGCGAAGTTCTGCGTCAGCATGTAGGGGTTCACCTTCCACACCTGCGGATCGTACTTCCACAGCTGCTTGCCGGTCTTGCCATCGACGGCATAGACCTCGGCATGAGTGCCGGTGAAATAGAGCGTGCCGCCCACGGCGATGGGCGTGGCCTCCAATGTCGTTTCGCCCGGAAGGTCGAGCGAGAAGGCCAGGCCAAGCCGGCCTATGGTGCCCGTATTGATTTGCTCAAGCGGGCTGAATGCAGTCTCGGCGCTGTTGCCATTATGAGCCGTCCAATCGCCGCGTTCCGGCGTTGCGCCCATGCCGCTGCAACCGGCCAGCGCCAGCAAGCCGAGCATGGCGATGTAGATATTGCCTATTGCCATGCGCGGTTCCCCCCTCGTTCAGCTTGTGAAAGCCATGGGCAGTTACCCCGGCGCTGACAACATTGCCTTTAGCCGGGCATGGGCGCAAGTGTGCGGAGAATGGTTGCGGACGAAGAGGACCCCCGGACGAGTCTGGACGAAGCGACGGACGTGTCAGCGAGCCCCCGCCGCTGGTGGTGGCGGCGGGCGGTTATTGGCGTGGTCGCTGTCCTCGCGTTCGCATTCATTCTGACCTGGTTCAGCCGCGACCAGATCGCCGAAAATCTCGTCTCCGGCCAGATCGACAGGCTTGGCTTGCGGGCGACCTATGAAATCGAATCGATCGGCACTGACGAACAAGTGCTGCGCCATATCGTCATCGGCGATCCCGCCCGACCCGATCTCACCATAGATCGGGCCCGGGTGCGGCTGCTGCCGCGCTGGGGCCTGCCCGCACTTGGCCGGATCACGCTGGAGCGGGCCCGGCTCTATGGCAGCTATCGTGGCGGCAAGCTGTCCTTCGGCAGCCTCGACAAAGTGTTGTTCACTGGCAGCAAGGAGCCGTTCCGCCTGCCCGACCTTGATCTCAAGCTGGTCGATGCGCGCGCCCTGCTGGAGAGCGACTACGGGCCGGTGGGCATGAAGCTGGAGGGTTCGGGGGCACTGCGCGACGGGTTCAGCGGTTTGCTTGCAGTCATTGCCCCGCAGCCAGCGAAAGGGGATTGCGCCGCGCAGCGCGCCAGCCTTTATGGCAAGTTGACGGTAACTGCGGAAAAGCCGCATTTTGTCGGACCATTGCGGCTTGCCAGCCTCGCCTGTCCGCGCGTCGGCGTGACCCTCGTCAATGCCGCATTGCAGCTCGACGCGACAGCCGATCAACGGTTGGACGGTGCCGAAGGCAGGCTCGGCCTGACCAGCGTCGCGCTGGGTTATGGCGATGGCCGGGCAGCCGGCGCCAGTGGCACCGCGCGCTTTGCCTGGCGCAAGCAAGCGCTGACCGCTGACTATCGCCTGGCGGCCGCCCATATCGCCGCGCCGCAAGCCGCGCTGGCCTCGCTTGCGGCCAACGGGACATTGCGCGCGCAGGACAATTTTGCCCGCCTCGAACTGGTTGGCAATGTCAGCGGCGCTGGTCTCAGGCCCGGCGCTGGACTTGATGCTGCGCTCGCCAGTGCCGCGCAAAGTGCGACTGGCAGCTTTGCCGCCCCCTTGCTCGCCCAGTTGCGCACCGCTTTGCAGCGCGAAGGGCGCGGCAGCCGGTTCATCGCCAGCTTCATCCATCGCCAGACCGGCAATGCCGGCAATCTTGTGGTGCCGCAGGCCAATCTGACAGGGGCCAGCGGTCAGACGCTGCTATCGCTATCGCGCTTGCAGTTGAGCACTAGCGGCAGCGCCGCGCCGCTGATTTCGGGCAATTTCATCACCGCCGGCCCGGGCATCCCGCGCATTAATGGCCGCATGCAGCGCGGCCCAGGCGGGACGGTCGCGATGCAACTCACCATGCAGGACTATGCCGCTGGCCGATCGCGGCTGGAAATACCGCATCTTATGCTGGTCCAGGCCGATAATGGCGCATTGGGCTTTGCCGGATCAGCCCGCCTTAGCGGACCACTGCCGGGCGGCGCGGCCCGCAATCTGGCGCTGCCACTGGAAGGCTCCTGGTCGGCAAGCCGCGGTCTCGCCGTCTGGCGCAAATGCGCCGCAATCAGATTTGACAGCCTGACACTCGCCAGTCTCACCCTGCAAAAGCGCGGCCTCACGCTGTGCCCGCCGCCGGGCGTGCCAATTCTGGCATCGGACGCGCGCGGGACCCGGCTGGCGGCGGGAACTTCAAGGCTCGATCTGACCGGCATGCTGGCCGGTTCGCCGATCCACATAACCGGCGGGGCGGCGGGATTTGCCTGGCCCGGTTCGCTGGCCATGCGATCGGTCGACGTTGCCCTGGGCGCTCCGGCCAATCCTTCGCGCTTCCGCATCGCCAGTCTGGCGGCTCGGCTCGGCCAGGATGTCGCCGGACAGTTCACCGGCGGTTATGTCAGCCTCGCCGGTGTTCCGCTCGATGTGCTGGATGCAGGCGGAAACTGGCGGTATGCAGATGGCCGCCTGTCGCTCGCCGATGTCGCATTCCGGCTTGAAGACCGCCAGCAAGATGCCCGTTTCCAGCCGCTGATCTCGCAGGGCGCGGCGCTGGTGCTGGCAAGCAACCGGATCACCGCGCAAGCCGCGCTGCGCCATCCCGGCAGCCAGCGCGAAGTGGTGCGCGCCGCCATCCGCCACGATCTGGGCAGTGCCGTGGGCAGTGCCGACCTGACCATGGACGGCGTGTTGTTCGACCGGCAAATGCAGCCTGACATGCTGTCGCGCCGGTTGCTGGGTGTGCTCGCCAATGTTGAAGGCAAGGTGCGCGGTAATGGGCGGATTGACTGGACCCCGCAAAGCGTCACCAGCACTGGCCGCTTCACCACCGATTCGCTCGATTTTGCCGCTGCTTTCGGACCAGCAAAAGGTTTGTCAGGCACAGTCGAATTTGCCGACCTGCTCGGCCTCGTCACTGCGCCGGACCAGCATCTCAAGATTGCTTCGATCAACCCGGGCATTGAAGTCAACGACGGCGAGCTGCACTTCGAATTGCGGCCGGGCAATGTGCTGGCCGTGCTGGGGGCGGAATGGCCTTTCCTTGATGGCACGCTGAGGCTCGATCCGGTGCAGATGAAATTCGGCGTAGCCGAGACCCGCCGGTTTGCGCTTCGGATCACGGGTCTCAACGCCGCGAAATTCGTCGAGCGCATGAATCTGGGCAACATCTCCGCCACTGGCATCTTCGATGGCGTGATCCCGCTGGTTTTCGATGAGAATGGCGGTCAGCTAAACGGGGGACAGCTGATCTCGCGCCCGCCGGGCGGCAATGTCTCCTATGTCGGCGCGCTCAGCTACAAGGATCTGTCGACCATGGCCAATTTTGCCTTTGAAGCGCTCAAGTCGCTGGATTACCGGCGGATGCAGATCGATCTCAATGGTCCGCTGGAGGGCGAAATCATCACTCGCGTTTCCTTCGATGGCATTGCGCAGGGCGCAGGAACCAAGCGTAATTTCCTGACCAAGCGGATCGCCAGGCTGCCGATCAAGTTCAATGTCAATCTGCGTGCACCCTTCTTCAAGCTCGTCGGTTCGCTGCGCTCGCTCTATGATCCCAGCGCAGTGCGCGATCCGCGAGAACTGGGGCTGGTGGATGCCAATGGGAAGTCACTGCCGTCACCGCCACAACCTGCAACCAGCGTTCAGCCTTCAGACAGCCGGAAAGCCCCATGTTGCACAACGAATTGACCCGAGGTGTTGCTGCTGCGACAAGCTGCCCCATGCGGGGATTGCAGATGACACGGCAAACGACATGGGGGTCCGGCTGGCGCGCCGCTCGCGCTGGACTGATATTGATAACGGGACCTGTGGCAACGGGAGGATGCATTTCGGTGACTGCGCCGGACAAACCCATCGTCATTGAGCTCAATATCAACATCAAGCAGGAAGTCGTTTATCGCCTTTCCGCGGATGCGGCGAACACGATTGAAAAGAACCCGGAGATCTTCTGATGACAGCCTCCTTCGTTTCCGGCAGCCGGCGTCTTGCGGCGAGCCTGGCCTTTGCTGCACTAGCGTTTGGCACCAGCAGTGCTGCCCTGGCCCAGCGTGATCCGGCCTATGCTTCTGCGCGCGTCGCGGGCCAGGTTGGTGAGAAAACCGATGGTTATCTCGGTTATCCCTCGCCGCCCAGCCCCTCGCTGCGTTCGATGGTCGAAGACCTCAACATCAAGCGCCGCGCGGTCTATTCGGAAAAGGCCCAGGCCGCAGGGGCGACTATCGAGGAATATGCCTTCACCTCAGGCTGCCGCCTGATTTCGCAGACGGCACCGGGTGAAAAGTATGAAGGCCCCAGTGGCGGTTGGCTGACTCGCAGCTCGGCTCCGCCCCAGCGCGACGCGCGCTGCCCTTGACTGTTCCGTTCCCGCTTGCGGGAGGGGAAGTTTCCGCCGGTTGACTTGGCCTGCCCCCGCCCCTAAGGGGAGCGCGCCTTGGCGGGATTGCCCGTTTTCATGGCGGTTTTCCCTTGGGTTTTGCAGAAAACTTTCCATAGGTTCTGCAATACAATTGGTGGACGAATCGGCATGGCGATGAGTGATCACGACGAGGTTCCCGGAGGTGGTGAAGATCCTCGGCTGACGTCGCTGAGCGACAGGCTGAAGGCAGCGCACCACGTCGAGAAAGAGCGCACGACACCAGCCGGTGCCAATGCTGCTTTCACCGGGAAGGGTGCGGCTCAGGGAAACCGGGTGCTCTCCACGCTGATCGGCGCGCCGCTGGGTGCTATGCTGATCGGCTGGCTGATCGACCGGTGGCTGGGATCTGCGCCCAGGGCGATGCTGGTGATGCTGTTTCTCGGCATCATTTCGGCTTTCGTCCAGATCTGGCGGATTTCGCAGGAACGGCCCAAGTAGGCGGCTTTCTGCATAAGAGAACAGGGGTTTCGCGTGGCGGCCGAAAGTAAGATCGACCCGATGCATCAGTTCCAGATTGACGCGCTCGGTGGCGGCGCGCTCGATGGCACTCCCTTCATCTTCACCAACAGCGCGCTGTGGATGCTGATCGTGTTCGGCGCGATCCTGCTGTTCATGTGGGGCGGGATGAAGCGCGAGCTGATTCCCGGCCGCTGGCAGGCTGCAGCCGAGATGCTGACTTGCTTTGCCTCGGGCCTGGCGATCGGCAATATCGGGCCCGAGGGCAAGAAATATGTCCCCTGGATCTTCACCGTCTTCACTTTCATCCTGTTTTCGAACTTCATGGGCATGATGCCCTTCGGCGTCTTCGAAGCAGCGCATCCGTTTACCGTGACCAGCCAGTTCTCAATCACCGGGGTGCTGGCCATCATCAGCTTTTCGATCGTGCTGATCGTCGGTTTCTGGAAGCATGGCCTCAAGTTTTTCAGCCTGTTCGTGCCGCATGGTACGCCAGGACTGCTGCTGCCGCTGATCGTACCAATCGAGATGATATCGTTTCTGGTGCGTCCGTTCAGCCTGGCACTGCGACTGTTCGTGGCGATGATCGCCGGGCACATCCTGGTCGACGTGTTCGGCTATTTCATCGTCAACGGCATCAATGCCGGCACGCCGATGGGCTATTTCGTTTCGGTTCTCAGCTTCGTTTTCATCGCCGGTGTCAATGCGCTCGAACTGCTGGTCTGTGCCATTCAGGCCTATGTCTTCGCCCTGCTGACATCGCTTTACATCAACGACGCAGTGCATCTGCACTGAGTTTCAC
>JBDSSP010000029.1:0-36565 GCA_039928735.1 Novosphingobium sp.
GCATCTTGACCTGCGGCACCCGGTCCCTGAATTTGGCAGGCGCGCGCTTGAGCCACATGTCGTGCGGCTCGGTCAGATGCGTATCGGCGTCAATCACCTTGATCGCCGGGTTGGAATCGGGGCGGGCCAGCGGGGAAGTGGGCACAAATTCTCTCCTTAACGGTTCAGAAAAATTCCAGACGGCCGACTTGGCACGACGACGGTGAGTGGACACCTCGACCTGCTACGTCATAAGCAGCCTCTAAAGCGACGCCGCCTTTCGGGTAATTCTAAATATGAAGATAGCACCCATCGGAAAAAGGCATAGGTTCTGAACTCGCCATGGGCCGAGCGGGATCGATGGTTTATCTCGCTCGGTCGGGCCTGTGGATCTACCTGACGATGTGGCAACGCAAGCGCCGCGTGCGCGGCTGAGGCCCCTCACGAATTGCCAGGTTATGCGGATTGATTGCTAATGTGCGGGCGGACGCATAGCCTTGCTTCGGAAAAGATGCGTGACTGTTTCGGCACGCTGCGGCGCGCCAATGCTGACAGTCGCAAGGTTACAACGGAAGAGTAAAATGAGTGAAGCATTCGAAAAAGGCATCAAAATTTTCGGCGAAGTCTATGGCGACGATCAGGCGAACGAATTGCGTGCCTATCTTGGCAGCGACACCGAGGGGTTTGGCAAGCTCCAGGCCCAATGGGCCATGGAATGGGCTTTCGGCACCATCTGGTCGCGCGAGGAGCAGTTGTCGCGCAAGATGCGCAGCTGCGCAGTGCTCGGGATGGTGATCGGCATGGGCACTTGCGACGAGATCAAGATGCACACCAAGATGGGCACAGCTAACGGACTGACCCGCGACGAGATCCAGGAGATCTATTACAGCGCGATTCCCTATTGCGGACTGCCCAAGTCCAATCTCGCCAAGGCTGCGATGATCGAAGGCTTCAGGGAACTGGACGAAGACGAAGCGGAATTGCGGCGCGGCGTTGCCGCGGCGTCTGCAATTCTCGACGAGCTCGGTGTTTCCCAAGAAGCTCAGGAAGAGACCGGCCCGCTGGCCGGATAACGCGCAAAGACACCGAAGGCGGCAATCACCGCATAGCACAGTGCGGGCAAGGCCAGCGAAAATGCCAGGCTGCCGGAGATATCAGCGAGATAACCGGTGAGCGGCGGGATCAGCGCGCCGCGGACGGTTGCCACGCAGATCAGGCCCCTCCGGAATTGGCCGAAATCAGGATCAGCACAATGGCGCCCATTGCATTGCCCGCGAGAATCTTGCCGAGGCTCGCCAGCCTTAGCACCCCGAGCCGATGAACCTGCCCAACAGCGCGCCGTCCCAATGGCTTGCCATTCTGGAGGCTGATGCCTGATCGCTTTTCAGCGCGGGCGGTGGAAGCCCATGCAGACATCGACTGCGACGATGCGGTCCGCCTCGTCGAATTCGTAGATCGAGATTGAACGGAGGGAGCTTTCTGCGCCATCCTTCGCGACACTGCGTTCGTCGAGATCGAGATAAACGACATTGCCCGCCTCAGTCGCCCGGAACAGATGCTTTTCATAAGCGCCGCTGCCGCCGTCCCATTGTTCGAGCATGGCGCGGTATGTCGGCCAGTCCATCTCCTCATCGCGCTCGTTGCCGCGCCGCACAAAGCGCGCGGAATCGATGAGGGGCAGTAGGGAATCGAAACTTTCGTCGGTCTTGGCGTTGACAATCTCGGCCATTTTGTCGCCGTAGGCGATGGCGCGCAGCGCCCGCGGGCTCGTGATGTCGTCCTGCTTTGTCCAGTGACCAGCCATTTCCAAATCTCCCAAAGGCGCCATATTGTAGGCAGCGTCGTCCATTCCGGGGCTTAGGTCAATCGGCTTGGATCTGCGATTGAATGGCGATCCGGTTTTCTGGCAATTCGCGCAATTCGGCGGTCTTGATCTTGGCCGAGCCGGTGATTTGCAATTCGGCACTGCTCGTCATAGATTCCCGGGTGGTGCTTCAGCAAGTCGTGGATCAGCAGGCGGTTGGTAGCGTAGCGGATCGCGTAATCGAGCAGGAACTGGCGCTTAAGGGCATAGGCGCGCTTGTCGCCGTTCCACTCGTCGAGCAGAACCTTGAGGCGCTCGCGGAAATCCTCGGGGCCGAAATCGTTGAGGCCTGTGGCGTCGCGCGCGGCGCTGAGAATGGCATCTTCGGTGAGCGCTGGCGGATTGGCCTCGACCGAGGCAATATAGCCCTTCATCTCGGGCGAAAGTTGCGGGTCGGTCAGATCGTCGATCGAAAATTTCAGTGACATCATTGTCTCCATCACCCCTGGCAACCCGGTGCCCTGGTGATTTGGGAAAACCTTGCCTTGCAGCACTGCCGCCGGAGCGATTTGGGCAGTGCCCCGCGCCATCTACGGCGGGTGGGGCCCTTGGGTTACTCTAACTGCAGCAGCGCAGGATCGCCACCCTTTGCCATGATGTTGACCGAGACGGCCCGTTCGTTGGCATAGCGATTCAGTGCGTGAGGGCCGCCAGCCTTGGGGCCCGTGCCCGAAAGGCCGAGCCCGCCGAAAGGTTGAACGCCGACGACCGCACCGATAATCGAGCGGTTAACGTAGATATTGCCCGCGGGAACGAGGGCCTGCACTTCATGAGCGAAGCGGTCGATCCTGCTGTGAACGCCAAGCGTCAGGCCATAGCCGCGGGCGGCGAGGCGCGCGGCGTAACAGGCAAGATCCTCCGGATCATAGCGGCATATATGCAAAATCGGCCCGAAGACCTCGCGGTCGAGAAAGTCCGGGGCCGTCACCTCGGCAATTACGGGTGCAAAGAAATGGCCGGTGTCAGGGCCACCGCAATGGCGCGCGATGATCCGAGCCTCGCGCTCGAGGCGCGCCACATGCGCCTCAAGAACTGTCAGGGCCTTGGCATCAATCACCGGACCGATATCGGTCGAGGGCAGGGCCGGGTCGTCCAGATTCAGCACGGCAAGCGCGCCAGACAACATTTCGATGATCCGGTCTGCGCTCGCGTGCGGCAGGAACAACATGCGCAGCGCCGAGCAACGCTGGCCGGCTGAGCCGAACGCCGAAACTATCGCATCGTCGACGACTTGTTCGGCAAGCGCAGTTGAATCAACAAACATCGCGTTCAATCCGCCCGTCTCGGCTATAAACGGGATGATCGGCCCCGGTCGCGCCGCGAGGCTGCGGTTGATCAACCACGCGGTCTCAGTGCCCCCGGTGAACGCGACGCCGTCAATGCCGGGGTGGGCGACGAGCGCCGCTCCTATGCTGGAGCCTTCGCCGGGCAGCAGTGCGAGCAGGCCGGGATCCAGGCCTGCGCCGTGGAACAGTCGCACGGCTTCCGCTGCAATCAGCGGCGTCTGCTCGGCGGGCTTGGCGAGTACAGCGTTGCCTGCCGCCAGTGCCGCCGCGATCTGGCCAGTGAAGATCGCCAACGGGAAATTCCACGGCGAGATGCACACGAAAACCCCCCGGCCAAACAGTTCCCAGCGGTTGGACTCCCCGACCGGGCCCACGAGAGCCTGTGATGGGCCAAATTGCTGTTCGGCAAGGCAGGCGTAATACCGGCAGAAATCGGTGGCCTCGCGCACTTCGGCGACTGCATCGGGAAACGTCTTGCCGGCCTCGAGAGCGAGCAGCGCAACCAGATGGTCCATCCGCGCTTCGAGCGCGTCGCCCATGCGCCGTAGCACGGTTGCGCGGGCGGCTCCTCCCGCGAGATTCCATGCCGGTTGCGCAGACCGGGCTAACCTGGCCGCTTGTTCGAGATGGCGCAGACTGGAAGTGGCGACGCTGCCAATTATCCGTTCAGTGTCGGCCGGACTGAACACGACATGTGCACCTGCGCCGTCGAGCTCGCCGCCAATGATCGGCCCGGCCACTGGACGTGCATTGGCCTGGGCGGCGATTGCGAGCGCGTGGACTTGACGCACTGCGGCCTGGCTGGGGTCCCGGCCCCGCGAATTGATGCGGTCCTTGCCATAGATGGCGCGAGGCAAAGCTATCCCGGGGTGCCGCGCGGGATGCGCTTCTGCCTTTGCGACAGGATCCGCGACCACATCGGCAGGCGGTACAGTTTCATCGAGCAGCACATGGACAAACGAGCTGTTCGCACCGTTCTCCAGCAAACGGCGCACCAGATAGGGCAGCAGGTCTTCGTGTCCACCGACCGGCGCATAGGTGCGCACTGCAAGTGGCCCGTATTTCGCCTCGGCCACCGTGTACAGCGCCTCGCCCATGCCGTGCAGCCGCTGGTGTTCGACCGTGACGCCCGCCGCCTCCGCCATGTGCCGAACCGCAGCGAGCGTGTAGGCATTATGGGTTGCGAATTGCGGATAAAGGTGGGGGCTGGCCGCAATCAACGCCTTTGCGCAGACGAGATAGGAGGTGTCAGTAGCTGCCTTGGTGGTGAAGACAGGATAGTCGGCCATGCCCGCCACCTGGGCGCGTTTAATCTCGCTGTCCCAATAGGCACCCTTGACCAACCGGACCATGATCCGCCGTCCGGAGCGCTGCGCCAGGTCGGCCAGTCCCTCGATCACCGCGAGGCCGCGCTTCTGGTAGGCCTGAACAACCACGCCAAGCCCGCCCCAGTCGTTGAACTCAGTCTCATGGGCCAGCCGCTCTACCAGCTTGAGCGACAGCACCAGTCGATCCGCCTCCTCTGCATCGATGGCCAGGTTGAGGTCATGGCGGGCTGCAATCAAGCAAAGCTGCTTTAGCCGTGGGTAGAGTTCATCCCAGACCCTGGCTTCCTGTGTGGCTTCAAAGCGCGGACACAGCGCCGAGAGTTTCACAGATACGCCGTGGCAGTTCTCGGGGGCGCGCCCTCCGCCTGTCTTACCCACTGCGCCGATCGCATCGGCATAGATGCGGGCATATCGCTCGGCATCCTTGGCTGTTCGTGCACCTTCGCCCAGCATGTCGAAAGAGCAGAGCAGATGTTTACGTTCGGCTCGCCGCAGCGCATCGCCGATCGTACGTCCGAGCACAAATTGCTCGCCCATGATGCGAACTGCGGCGGCCACGGCCTGGCGGATGACCGGCTCGCCCGCGCGCGCAGTGAGGCGCCTCAGATATCCGTCCAGATCGCGCTTCGCGTCGTCATCGACATCGACCAGCTTGCCAGTGAGCATAAGCCCCCAGGTCGAGGCGTTGACGAACAGGCTGTCCGCTTGCCCGAGATGACTGGCCCAGTCGGCCTTCGAAATTTTCTCGGCAATAAGCTGGTCGCGGGTTGCGTCGTCAGGCGTCCGCAGCAAGGCCTCAGCCAGGCACATGAGCGCGATCCCTTCGCGACTGCCAAGCGAGAACTCCTTGAGGAAACTGTCGATGACACCCTGCCGCTTGGCGGATCTGCGCGCGCCTTCGACAAGGCGGATGGCTTTGGCGACCACCTCAATTCGGTCAATGTCACTCAGCGGGACCTGGGCGAGCAGCCGCCGGACAGTTTCTGCCTCATCGGCGAACTTGTGGGAGTCCATCGTATCCCAGCATTGGCCGAAGTCCGCGAGCTCGTTCACAGCGTGTCTCCTAAATGCGCTGGAGTGCCAGCGCACTTTAACGAGTGTGCGATCGAATGCGATGAGAGTGAAACGCCGCCGCGATAATTTTCAGCTCCGAGCCGCAATTAGGCTCGTTGAGGTCTGGGATAACTGCTTGCTAGTGTGGTGGATTTGAACTTCGCTCAATTTAAATTTTAGCGCTGGAGCGAATTTCAAATCCTTAAACCACACTAGAATCATATAGTTGCTAGTGCCCTTATCAAATCCGAAGACCCTCTGAGCTTGAATTTTAAGGTTGGGGACTTCGGATTCGGGGCACTAGAAGCGAACCTGGCCAAACATGCCAATTTCGTCGTAAGTCCCGTTGATCGCACCGCCGATCACGCCATTCGAAGTGTTGATCGATCCATTGTCGGCAGCATCGCGCTTGTAGACAAGAGCGAGGTCTACGATCGCGGTCGGTTCCCACTGGATCCCGAAGTTGAAGTAATGGTCTTCCAGCGACGCGTTGCTGATGCGATTGGGTTTGACCCATTCGTAGCGCCCGAATGCGGACCACTTCGGAGCAAGCGCGACATTGCCAAAGAGGGAGATGCCCTCGGAAGAATCCTCGGCCAGGGTCGTGACGTTGTTCCAGTCCTTGGCGTAAAAGTATTCTGCGCCGATTCCAAAGCGGCGATCCTTGTAGCCGATCAGGCCATCGAAGCGCTCTGCCGTGTGGAATGTCGTGGTGCCCTGGACGGCGTTGCCACGCTTGCCGATATAGCCCCCCACTGCGCCGTAGAAGCCGCGATAGGCGGCCGAGATGCGGCCTTCGACATCAACCGACCTGGTGACCTTCGGGTTCCGGTATCCAGCACCATCGACGACCGAGACCTGATAGCTGAACACCTTGCCCGGCAATTCACCCAGCACATGAATGCCCCAATCTGTCGACGTGCCGAAATTGGTGCGATCGACCATCACGTTCTCGATGTGCCGAAAGCCATACTGGCTCTCTGCATAGGGCACCCAAGGCAGGTCAGCCGCGCCGAGTCGCACGATCAGCGCCGGATTTATCTTCGCCTGAACGTATGCCTTCTTCACATAGAATCCGCGGCCAACCAGATTGTAGTCTGCTGTCCCGGCGGGGTTGCCGTTGAAATTACCATTCGAAGTACGGCCGACCACATTGTTGATGTCAGCTGTGAGGTTCATCGAGAATATATCGTCGAACTTGTGATCGATCCCGAGGTAGAGGCGCTTGATGTTGAAGCCAGTGCCGCTCGCAGATTGCGCGATGCCGTTCGATTTCTGGCTGATGGTGCTGGCATTGAAATACATCCGGCCGCTGATCGATGTGTTGGCCGTCCACTTTGCCGAATCGGGCAGCGCCGGCGGCCTTTGGGCCTGAGCAGCTACGGCTGTATTGGCAGTGGTGGCTTGGCCGAGCGCCTGGTCGGCCTTGGCCATTGCAGCTTGTGCACCGGCGGCAGTCGATGATTGCGTCACGGCCTGGCCATCAATCTTCGACTGAAGGACGCTGACTTGCGCCTGGAGTGCATCGATCTGCTGCTGCGACCGGCGCAACTGTTCGCGCATCTGCGCCAGATCCGCCGCCACGGATGAGTCAGATGTCCGGGCCGAGGCGGCGACAGGCGCTGTCATGCAAGCCAGGCTCATCGTGAGAGCGGCAGCGCTCGTCGTTCGCATCAGTGCATTCATTCTGCTTCATCCCATTCCTCGAAGGCATCCCTTCGCCCGGGAAGCGCAGGGAGGCCAGCCAGCGACGCAAATCGATTGCAGTGGGATGCCGCCACGAACGAGCCGAAACCGCCCGACATTGTGACATCGCGACAAACGATTTGTGTCAGTTTCAAGTCGCCTAGACGACATATTTGTTGCAGTTTGATGACATTCGCAGAAATCGCGAGCAGTACTGAATGTCTCAGGACCGGAGGCGCTGGTCTCGGCCGCCAAATTTGATGTTTTATATCAGAGAGATGTTCAGAATACTGAGTTGCGTCACTCACATGACGCCGCATGGCGCTGGCTGGGCTTAGTTAGATCACGTTTTCTGAACCGCGCTGCTCCATATCCGCAAATGTCATAAAACCGTCATCAAACTGAGGCAATGCGATAGGCGTTGATCTGATCGAATGGGGTTTGTCGAAGATGAAAAAATCAGTCCTGGTGATGGCAACCGCCTGTGCGGCCTCCGCCCTTCTCGCTGGCTGCGGCAGCGGCAACGCCTCGCGCGACACGATCCGTGCGGTTGGTTCGTCCACCGTGCTTCCTTTTGCCAAGCTTGTGTCCGAAAGCTTCGCCAAGGAAAACAGCCAATTCAAGGCCCCGATCATTGAGGGCAATGGCACAGGCGGCGGAATGAAGCTGTTCTGCGCGGGCGTGGGCGCTCAGCATCCGGACATCGAGAACGCCTCGCGCCGGATGAAGAAATCTGAGTTTGACGATTGCGTGAAGAATGGCGTCAGTGACATCGCCGAAATTCAGGTGGGCATCGACGGCATTGCATTCGCCAGCGCCAAGGGCGCTCCGGTGATGGCGCTCGCTCCAGTCGACGTTTACAAGGCCATCGCCGCCAATCCCTTTGGGAAGCCGAACACCGCCAAGACCTGGCATGACGTCAACCCGGCGCTGCCCGACATGCCGATCCTCGTTTATGGTCCCGCCACGATTTCTGGCACCCGGGATGCGCTCAAAGAACTGATCCTCGGCAAAGCCTGCGACAGCGATCCGTCGATCAAGGCGCTCAAGGACACCAATAAGGACCAGCACGACAAGGTCTGCGGCGACCTGCGCACCGACGGCAGCTATGCCGATACCGCAGACAACTACAACCTGATCGTCCAGAAACTGGAAGCGAACCCGAAGGCAGTGGGCATTTTCGGTTATTCCTATCTCGAATCCAATGCCGACAAGCTGCAGGGCTTGACCATGGGCGGCGTCGCGCCGACCTATGATAGCATCGCCAACTTCACCTATCCGGGCGCCCGTCCACTTTTCATCTACGTGAAGAAGGCGCATGTCGGTGCGATACCGGGCCTGAAGGAATATGTGGCGCAGTGGGCCAAGCTTTGGGGCACCGGCGGGGCGCTGTCCAAGGCCGGCATGATCGCGATGCCCGCCGACATGCAGGCGAAGTCTGCCAAGGCGGCGGCGGAATTGACCGCGCTCGATTCCAGCTCGCTGAAGTAGTATTGCCCTGCGGCAGGCATGTCTTCCATTCCGATTCTCTTGGCTCTCAGCTTCGCGCTGGTGAGCTGGCTGTTGGCCCGGGCGAAAGCCCGGGCCTTTCGGCGCGCATCCGGACCGCGAGCAATGGCTGCCCTGCCAGGATACCATGGCTGGTATGTCGCGATCTGGGCCGGCGTTCCGGCGGTGCTGTTCGCGGTTGTCTGGTCAGCCATCGAGCCACAATTCGTCCAGTTGCGGGTTCTGGCGGACCCTGCGGCATTGTCGCTCCCCGCGTTCGGCTTTGCACGCGATGCAGTTCTTGCCGAAGCGCACGCCTTGGCCAGCGGGCAGGGCGGCACCGGCTTCAACCCGCAATCACAGGGACTGATCGCGCCATTCCGCGCCGCAATACAGTTCTACGATACTATCGGCCTGGTGGTAACTCTCCTGCTCGCAGTAAGCGGCGCCACGTTTGCATATTTGCGGCTGAAGCCCAGCTTTGCGGCGCGAACGAAAGTGGAGCGCAGCATGATGCTGGGCTTGCTCGCCGCATCGCTTCTGGCGGTCTTCACCACTTTTGGCATTCTCGCTTCGCTGACATTCGAGACGTTTCGGTTCTTCGGGCAGGTCAATCCCATCGATTTCCTCACCGGCACCAACTGGGGGCCGGATCCGATGTCGTCGCCTGGGCTGGGCCTCGATCGTAACTACGGCGCGGTGCCGCTGTTCTGGGGGACGGTTTACATCGGGGCGATCATTGCAATGATCGTGGCCATTCCGCTGGGACTGATGAGCGCGATTTACCTCACGCAATATGCCTCGGCCCCGGTGCGTCGCTGGATCAAACCGACTCTCGAGATCCTCGCCGGTGTGCCGACGGTGGTTTACGGCTATTTTGCCGCGCTCACTGTTGCGCCCGTGGTTCGCGACCTGGGTCATGCCATTGGCGTGACCAGTGCATCGAGCGAAAGCGCGCTGGCGGCTGGCTTGGTGATGGGTGTGATGATCATACCGCTGGTTTCATCGATGGCCGACGATTCGATCGCAGCCGTACCCCAGGCCATGCGCGACGGCAGCCTGGCGCTGGGGGCGACCAAATCGGAAACCATCCGCAAGGTCATCATTCCTGCTGCCTTGCCCGGGATCGTTGCCGGAATTATGTTGGCAGTAAGCCGCGCGATTGGCGAAACGATGATCGTAGTTATGGCTGCCGGCCGCACCGCGCGGCTTTCGGCAAACCCGTTCGATTCGATGACCACCGTCACCGCGCAAATCGTCGCATTGCTTACCAGCGAGGGCACGCCGGATCATCCGGCGACGCTTTCCGCCTATGCGCTGGGGTTCGTGCTGTTCCTGGTCACTCTGGCGCTTAATTTCATCGCGTTGCGGGTCGTCAAGCGTTACCGCGAAGCCTATGAGTGATCCTGCCACAGCCCGCCGGCGGGCCCTCCTCAAACGGCGCCATGCGTCCGAGCGCCGGTTCAAGGCGCTGGGTATTGCCGCAATCGCGCTTTCGCTCATGGTGCTGGCCTTCCTGCTGGTGACCATGACCTCGAACGCGCTGGAGGGATTTCGCCGCAGTGAACTGCGCTTCCCTGTCGACTTTTCGGGCGGAGTGCTGCAGGTCCAGACCGCCCAGTTGCAGGGACCAGAGGGGCTGCGCCAGCTCGAGGCCGCCGGCTTGCCGGAAGTGGTGCGTCACAACGCCGAGAAGGCGCTTGGCGGCGCG
Source organism: Novosphingobium sp. (assembly GCA_039928735.1). Classification (GTDB taxonomy): domain Bacteria; phylum Pseudomonadota; class Alphaproteobacteria; order Sphingomonadales; family Sphingomonadaceae; genus Novosphingobium. The sequence goes on from JBDSSP010000029.1 coordinate 10,396, forward strand.
GCAGCAAGCCAGATCAACGAGAGTGCCTGGCGAGAACTCGGAGCACAGCTAGTTGCAAACCCCAGCCTCATCGACACGAAGTTCACCGTATCGTTGCCCGTGTCTCAGGAACTGGCGGGAGCACAAAAGGGCGATGGGCGGCCCGAAGTGACGGCACTGGCAGCGCGGCTGGCGCGGGAAGGGAAACTGGTTCGCGCCTTCGATCCCGGTTTCTTCAGCCGGTCCGATGCCACTGACCCTCAATCGGTGGGCATCTGGGGCGCGCTCAAGGGCTCGCTGCTAACCATGCTCGTCACGCTGGGGCTGGCCTTTCCGATCGGTATCTTCGCTGCAGTCTACCTTGAGGAATATGCTCCGCGGAACTGGCTGACGGAATTCATCGAAGTGTCGATCAACAATCTTGCGGCTGTGCCTTCGATCATCTTCGGCCTGCTCGGCCTTGCAGTTTTCCTGGCGATCTTCCCCTATTTTCGCTCAGCGCCCTTGATCGGCGGCATGACGCTGGCGCTGATGACCATGCCGGTCATCGTGATTTCCGGGCGCAATGCGATCAAGGCTGTGCCGCCCTCGATAAGGGACGCCGCGCTGGCGGTGGGGGCGAGCCGGGTCCAGGCGACCTTTCACCATGTGCTGCCGCTTGCCCTGCCGGGCATCCTGACCGGCACGATCATTGGCATGGCCCGCGCTCTGGGCGAGACTGCGCCGCTACTGATGATCGGCATGCGCGCCTTCATTGCCTCGCCGCCTTCCGGCCCGACTGCGCCCGCCACGGTGCTGCCGGTGCAAATATTCATGTGGTCCGATGAGATCAGCCGCGGTTTTGTCGAGCGCACATCGGCAGCAATCATCGTGCTTCTGGCATTCCTGCTGGCGATGAACGGGATGGCCATATACCTGCGCAACAAGTTCGAGACCCGGTGGTAGGATATCATGAGCGAAACCGTCAAAATCACCGCTCGCAATGTCAATGTCTTCTATGGCGCGAAGCAGGCTATCAACGATGTCTCGATCGATATCGCCAGCGAACACGTCACCGCCTTCATCGGCCCTTCGGGTTGCGGCAAGTCAACCTTCCTTCGCGCGTTGAACCGCATGAATGACACCATTCCGGGGTGCCGGGTCGAAGGCGAGATCAAACTGGATGGCGTGGACATCCGCACCAGCGACATGGATGTAGTCGAATTGCGGGCCAGGGTCGGAATGGTGTTCCAGAAGCCCAATCCCTTCCCCAAGTCGATCTACGAAAACGTGGCCTATGGTCCGCGCATCCATGGCCTTGCGGCGGGTAAGGCCGAGCTCGATGCCATCACCGAGAAATCGCTGCGCCGGGCCGGCCTATGGGACGAAGTGAAGGATCGCCTGTCCGACGCAGGAACAGCGCTGTCGGGCGGCCAGCAACAGCGCCTGTGCATTGCCCGGGCAATTGCGGTGAGTCCCGAGGTAATCCTGATGGACGAGCCTTGTTCAGCGCTCGATCCCATTGCCACGGCGCGCATTGAGGAACTGATCGACGAGCTCAAGGGGCGCTATGCCATCGTCATCGTTACCCACTCGATGCAGCAGGCCGCGCGCGTTTCCCAGCGAACCGCCTTTTTCCACCTCGGCTCGATGGTCGAATATGGTGATACGGAGACGATATTCACCAATCCGCGCGAAATGCAGACTAAAGACTACATCACCGGGCGTTACGGATAAGGAGCCGGGGCATGGCTGAACATACAGTAAAGGCGTTCGACAATGAGATCGGCCAACTCCGCGGGTTGATTGCGGAGATGGGCGGGCTCGCCGAGTTCGCGATCCGCGATGCCATCGACGCGCTTATCCGCCATGACGAGGAACTGGCCCAAAAAGTGATCCTGGCCGACCGGCGGCTCGATGCGCTCGAAGCGGAAGTGGACCGCCTGGCTGTTCGCATCATTGCCTTGCGGGCGCCCATGGCGAACGACCTGCGCGATGTCATCGCAGCGCTCAAGATTTCGGGCGTGGTGGAGCGAATTGGCGACTACGCCAAGAACATCGCCAAGCGCGTCGGCCGGATCGAGCGCCTCGCCAAGTTCGAACCGCTGACCTTGATCCCTGCCATGGCAAGCATTGCCGAGGGCATGGTCCACGACGTGCTGAACGCATTCGGTGCCCGCGATGCCACACTTGCGGTCGAGGTGATCAAACGCGACGAGAAGGTCGACAACTTCTACGATTCCATCTTCAGAAACCTGCTTTCGCACATGATCGAGAACCCGGCGACAATCAGCTCAGCGGCGCAGCTGCTGTTCGTGGTGCGCAATATCGAGCGGATCGGCGACCACGCGACCAATGTTGCCGAAATGGTATACTTTGCCGCCACCGGGAACTACCTTGTCGACCGCGAGGAGTCCCGCAGCGAGCTTGAAGGCGGTCTGGAAACACCGGTGTAGCGTGAACTCCCGCCTATGACCTCAATGTCAGGCCAGAACCTCGCCGATCGCCTTGCTGGTTTCCATGCTCTTCGCGCCCCACTTGTCGAGCGGCACGCCCATGACCTGCTGCAGGGTTAGTCCGACCCGGCTTACTGGCGTCCCCGCGCCATCGACGTAGATCCCGGTTTTCATCCGGCCTCCGGCGCTGCCTGCGGTCATGATCGGGATGTTGTCGATGGTGTGGAACTTGGCGAATTCGGTTTCGGAGTGGGCCAGCACCAGGGTATTGTCGAGCAGGGTGCGGCCCCCTTCCTTGATGCCATCAAGCGCGGCGACGAAGCCAACCCAGGCTTCCATGATCTTGGTCAGGAAGTAAGTGGCGTTGGGCTGATAGCCCAGGCGGTTGTCGAGCACTTCCTCATGGGTAAGCTGGTGGTGAGTGATGGTCGAGCCGATCCGGGTCAGCGAGCTCGCGCCGTTGTTGAACATCATGTTGAACACCCGAGTCTGATCGCAGGCCAGCGCCATGACCAGCAGCTGGGTCATCAGCTGGTGATTGAGAATCACATGCTCGATCTCCGCATTGACCGGCAGATCGGCGACGCTTTTTGGCACCACGCAGCTTTGCAAGGGTTCCGGTTTGGTAAGCTGGACATCGAGTTGGTTCTCCAGCTGGCGCACTGAGGTGTAATACTGGTCAAGCTTCTGCCTGTCCGCTGCGCCAACCGCGCGTTCGAGCGACTGGCGTTGCTCGGTGACCGCCGAAAGCACAGAGCGCCGGGCCATGACCTGCGGATCCGGCGTGAAAGTCGCGCTGTTGGGATCCTTGAAGCCAGTGCCAAAGATGCGGGTATAGAGCGCCGAGGCGGAGACTTCGGAAGGGTTAAGATTGCCGCCACCGCGCCCGGACAGCGAATTGCGCGGATCGCCGGATGATGACATCTCGAGGCTGCGGAAACGGGTGCGGGTGCCGATCAGATCGCCAATCGTGACGTCGAAGCTCTCGCCGGGAAGCCCGCGCTCGGCAGTCAACGCGCGACCGGTGCGGATCGCAGGGCCGCCGCTGGCATGGGGCAGGTTGGGCGCTCCATCGAGTGGCACGTTGAAATTGCCATAGACGTTGATCTTGTTCTGAAAGTCCTTGATCGGCGCAAGTTCTGGCTTGAGCTCATAATTCGGCCCGGCCTTGCTGGGGAACCAGCGATTGGGATTGACGCCGAGGCCCCAGAACCAGGTGCCGAACCGCACCGGCACGGCTGCTCCTGTCGCGGCCATCGCCTCGCCGTTGCCGTCAAGGAACAGGTCGAGCATTGGCACGCCAACAGTGATCGCCGCGCCGTTGATCACGCCCCTCAGGGCAGATCTGCGGGAAATTTCGTGTGCCATGCTATTATCTCCTTTGACCGGAAAAGCTGATTTTGGTTGCGCCGCCAAGGGACTGATTGGGATCGACTGGTGTCGGCTTCACTTGCCAGGTCTCCGGCATGGTTACGACCTTGAGGAACAAGGCGCGAATACCATACCCGCTGGCGGCGAATTGCTTGTCTAGGTTTTCGACCCACGGTGAAACATCCTCGCTACCCAGGCCCGTGGCATATTGCAGCGCGCGCGATGAGACACACTGTGTGGTGTCCGGGCTCGACGCCAGCGTCTTGCCGAGACCCGCGGCCCCTGCAAAGTGCAGACCGTCGAGGATCCCGCTGGAATCGATCGGAGTGTCGTTCTCCGTGGCGCGGAAGGCGCCGATGCCGTCGAAGCGTTCCAGGCTGAGCCCGACCGGATCGGTGATTTTGTGGCATCCGGCGCAAACCTCGTCGGTGCTGTGCGCGGACAGGCGGCTGCGCGCCGTCGGCGTCGCCTTGTTGTGGACGTCCTGAACGGCGGTGAAATTGACGTTGCCCGGCGGATTGGGGACGGGCTGGCACATCAGCAATTCGCGGATCGCGCGGCCCCGCAGAGTCGGCGAGCTGCGGCCCGAATGCGAATAGATCGAGAGGAAGCCCGCCTGGCCGAGCAACCCGGCGCGATCATCGCCCGGCGCGAACTGATATGGCTCCCAGCCCGACGACTTGTGTACCGGCACCTGATAGAGCGGGCCGAGCGAGCGGTTCATGAAGGTGTTGGGTGTGGTGAACAGCGCCCGGTAATCGCCGCCTTTGCCCAGCAGATGCGCGGTGATCGTGCGTAGGGTCTGTTCGGGAAGCGCCTTGGCCACGTCCTGGTTGAAATAGGGATAGATCACCGGATCCTTGGCCAGCTCGTCGAACTTCTCGAACAACAGCATGTCGGAAAAGAACGCGCGCAGGCCCTGTTCGAAGCGCGGCGAGTTGACCATCCTGCCGACAATGCCGGAAAGCGCGGCTGGATCGGACAGCTTGCCCTGTTCAGCGGCCTGCAGCAGCGCCTCATTGGGGGTCGAATTCCACAGCATGAAGCCCAGCCGGCTGGCGCGAGTATAATTGTCCAGCCGGAGAGCGCCGGGATTTGCCGGATCGGGCTCGGAAGTTTCCACCACGTAGAGGAAATTGGGCGAATCCAGCATCGCCGACAGGGAAAGCTCGAGACCTTTGTAGAACGAGCCGGTCTGTGCGGCGGAATCGCTGGCCAGTTTGACATAAAAATCGCGCTCCGCGCCCGTCAAAGGCCGACGAAATAACAGGCGGCCCAGCGGCGTCAGAACCTTTGCCGCGCAACTCGCATCGGGCTTGCCAGCATCGGCGGGCTGGGACTCGGCAAACTGGCTGCGATGGGCTTCATCGAACACCTGCGCGGCAATGCCCCGCGCCATCGCATCGAATTGTTCGAGACCGGCGGGCGAAATGCTCGCCTCGCGCGCGCCGCTCGCGATCAGTTCGTGCACCGGGCGCACCACCGGTTCGAAGCGACCTGCCACTCGCACGTCAGGCCCGAAGATATCGGCAATGGAATTGCGGTACTGCGCCTCTGTGATCCGCCGCATCGCGACGATCTCGAATTGCGGGGCAGTCACGGCCTGCGCGGACGGAGCAGGGGCGCTGTTGCCGGCAGGCGTATCGACGGCAGCAACACCTGCCGCCAGCGACCCACATGTCGCCAGCGCCAATGCCGCAGCGCGAAAAACTCTCGGTGCGATCATCGTGCTGCGGTCCTTGCACTGGGCACATCATTGACGAAGGCGGGAATGGCCGCGATGCGGATTGCGCTCGAGACGCCGCTGCATTTGCCGGTTTTGGGATCGCGGATGCCGTCGGCATATTTGCGCAGGGTGTTGAGTTCAGCAGCGCAATCGATGCCCGCAACCACGGCTGAACCGGCCCCGCCGAGCGCGGGCGACTGGATCACGTCGAACACCGGGCGATAGCCGCCGAGAATGCCAGTCAGCGAGCCATCCGGCTGGAAGGTCAGCCGCATCCGGCCCTTGCGGAAATCATACTTGGTGCGGTTGCCGCGAATATCTCGCGCGCCGCCCTGGCCCCATGTCTGGGTAAGCAGGATGTCCTGCGGATCGGTAGTCAGCACGCCGTTGTCGATCCTGCCGTTCAGGACATTGCGGTTGCGCGGTGCCCGGTCACTGACCGAGAAGCTGGAGCCTGGCAGGAACTTTCCGGTGCTGTCGGCGGTGGGCCGATCCGGCGTGTTGGCATAGATCACGTCGACATGATCGTCGCGGACCAGACTGTTCACCCCGCGCAGCAGGATCACCTGAGTCCACTCCCCCGAGGCGTGGAACTGGCGCATGCCGATCTCTTGATCCCCGGCCACGCCATCGACCCCGCGCCATTCCAGCGTGCAGCCCATTACGCGATATTCCTGGTTGTCGATGCCCTGCTCGCCGGTCGGGGTCTGGAAGCTGTCGTGCTCGCAAGTGTCGGCTTTGCTGGCGCGGCCCTTGCTTTCGCGCGTGTTGCTATCGCCATCGAGATCGAGACCCCAGGAAAATCTGCTCTGCACTAGTCGCAGCTCGGACCGGTTCGGAAACATGTCCGGCTGAGAGCAGATGTTGGTGCCGCCCGGGCCGAACGTATCCGCTTGCCAGCTGCGAGACAGCTCGTTCTCGTTTTCCTTGAGCATGAGCCGGGCGCGTTCTTCCGGCGTTTGCTTCGCAAGATAGGCATCTCTCAACTTGGGCGAAGTGCCTTGCGGGCAAGCGTCAGGGCCCTGGATCACTGGCTGGATGAAATAGCTGACAACAAAGCCCATTTCGCCATTGGCGGGCGGGTCGGGCAGCTTGGCAGGCGCCGCTTCACCTTCGGCCGGCGATGCCAGCGGCTGCCTGCCGCTGGTCATCGGGCCAATCGCCAGCAGCGCGGCTAGAGCAACAGTCGTGGTGATGGTTCGAATCATGGCGGTCTTCCTCATGGCCGCAGCACCGAGCCCGATGGCGGCGCCTTCACCGGATTGTCCTCCTGGCTGATGAAGACGGGCTTGCCGCGCCAGGTCCATTGCGGGGTGTCGGTGGCAAGACTGATCGCCCATTCGCCAAAGCCCTTGCCGGCCATCGGTGCCGCCAATGGCACCCAGCCAGTGCAATCGGTCGCGCAATTACCGGAGAACAGCACCCGGCCGTTCTTGTCGGCCAGTGCATAGGCGCCATCAGTGAAAATGGTCGAGACACTCGACGGTGCAGTCAGTTTGGGCACCGGCGGCACGAATTTCAGCGTATTCCAGGTGAAATTATCGCTGCCGTCAAAAGTGGTTGCGCCCGGCTTATCGCCCTTGCGCGTATAGACCATGTGCCAGCCCTTATAGACCCATTGCGGACCCTGGGGGCCCTGGATGATAGTCCAGTCCGGCGCATTCGCCTGGGCGATGTATTCCGGTGGCAGCGGATTGAAACCGCCGCGCGCCGGGGGGGCGGCACCGGCAGCCGATGGAGCCGCGGATGTGGCCGCAGCAGGCGCAGCCGCTTCGGGGATGGCCGCCGTGCCGCCTGTGCGAGGCCGTTCGCCAAAGCCGCGCGGGAACACCACATTGGGCTTGGCATCGGGCGGTGCGAGCAACGGCAGCCAGATTTGGGCGCAGGCTCCCTGGCAATATTGCGCGGCGTCAGGATTCCAGCGTATCAGCGTACGCATGTCCATGCCATAAAGCGTGTGCCCCTGGGCATCGGCATAGACGGGACCATTGGCGGTCTGCCGGACAGTCACGCCGGGCGGGTATTGGGCGGTCGTGGCAGCCGGAATCGGCAGATCGACGGGCTGGCTATAAGCCGGGCCAGCCGCAAGTGCAGCGGCCATGGCCATTATGGCGATCACTCCAGGCAGACGTTGCGTCATTACCTTTTCGGCTCCTCTATTCGCCGCCCAACCGGTCCGGCTTGATGCCGGTATTTGTGGTGGAAGATTAGTTCGCAATATGAATTAGTCAACTCGATTGGCGCGGGACGGGTGGATTTTCAGATTGCTCTCATGATATCAGCGGGAACCGACCGCGAAGCGCGGAATTCAGTACGTGATTGGTTCGATTGCCTTGGCGTGGAGAGCTATGACCCTTCGTTCGGCCAGCTGCTCGATGGTCGGATCGTCATAACCCAGCCATTTCATGACCAGCCGTGTGTGGGTAGCGGGCCCTTCATAAGGCTTGGCTGCCTCACAAGGTGTGTCAGAAAACTGCATCACCGGCGCATGGCGCCAATAGCGCCCCTCGGGCGCCTTGTCGGCGAACTCTGGGCTCTGCGTCATCACCATGAAGCCCATCGCCTTGGGTTGCGGGTCGCTGTGGAGGAAGCGGAGATGCGAGGCCTCGTCGGCTCGGACACAGCCGATGTCCAGGACTAGCAGCGAGGCCTCCCATTCGTCGGCACTTCGAGTCTTGAAGATGGGCTCCAGCTCGGCTGCCAACGCATTGCGGTTTTCGATGCGATCTTTCCAGCTGGAGAAACGCAGGTCCGCTGCCAGCTCCTCGCGGCCAAGCGCCTTCGCCAGCGCCGCGAACTCCGCGTCGAACTGCGCGGCGATGAATACCCAGCCCTCTGCGGCCTCGTAAAGCCGATAGGTTGCCTCAAGACCAAGTTGCGCCTTGTCGGGCACGCGCCGTGCCGGCTTGCCTTGATAGTCGAAGGCATCGTCGGAATTGCAATAGACGTTAGAGTTCATCATCGAGGTCTCGATATACTGCCCCTTGCCGGTGAGAATGCGCGCGGCAAGGCCCAGCATCATGCCCGTAGCCACTCCGCTGCCGGCAATCGGATCGGGCGACTGATCGCCCTTGGGCTTGTTATCTTCTCCAGACTGGAACACCGAATTGCCCGAAAACGCGCCCATGGTAGGATTGAAGGCCGCGCGGAAGCGATCGGGGCCAATCGTGCCATAGGAGCCTGCATAGACATAAACGAGATCGGGCTTGATTGCCTTGAGCGTCTGGTAGTCGATCTTCAGCCGCTCGGGCACGCCGGGACGGTAATTGTGCATGACGATGTCGGCCCGCTTCACCAGCTCGTAGAAAATCTTGAGGCCCTCCTCGCTCTTGAGGTTGAGCGCGATGTTCTGCTTGCCCTGAAAGGCGCGGATCATGTTCTCGTTGGTCGGCATGCGGCGATAGGGGTCGCCGTGCAGCGGCTCGACCTTGATCACCGTTGCCCCCAGATCGGCAAGCAATGCTCCGGCAAACGGCGCCGCGAGCCAGCCTGCACATTCAACGACGGTAACGCCTTCGAGCGGGCGCGCCGGATTGCCCCCCGCCGGAACGGGCTGCGGTGCGGGGCGCGGTGCCTCGGCCAGAACTTCGGCAGTATGCTCGCCGGGACGCGGGGCGGATCTGGCGATCTGCGCCGGGGTAGCATGCATCCTGGCAAAAGGACCGAGCTGTTTCATCGGGCCAACCCGGGGATCGTCGATATCGATCAGGTGGCCATTGAGCATGAATTGCTCATGATACAACGCCTCCTGGGTCGTCTGCATGATTTCGCCGGCGCAATCAGGGTGCTGGCGATAGATCTCGCGCCATTCGAACGCGGTTTTCTCCTTGAAACGCTCGAAGATCAGGAGATTGAGCCCGATGCGGTCATCGTGATTGGGGATGTTCGGGGCCGTGCGATAGCGCTCGTCCTCGCGGATCCAGCTGAAGCCGATGGCGTCGATCCAGGCGTCGAACAGATCCTGCTGGATGTGCGAATGCATGATCCAGCGCCCGTCTTTCGTTTGGGGGCATATCTGACTCGGATTGGCGGTCTGGGGGTCTGACTCGTGCCGATCTGCGGTCAGCACGCCGCGTGCGACATCTTCCTTCGACAATTCGCCGGGATAGAGGTCGCCCGGAATCTCCTGGCCGTCGAACAGGCGCCAATTGTTGTTGGGCGCAGATGCTCCGGACAGCAGCGAGCCGTCAAGTTTCTGCCCGCGTCCGGTTTCCGCGCGCACCCGCAGGGCAGCACACAAACCCTGCACCGCGAACATCGCCGTGTGATAGGAAATATCGTTGACTGCGCGGAACGTGGGGCGGTTATGTTGCCAGCCAACCTGATCGCGCATCCGGCCCGACTTGGCGTTGACAATGCCATCGTAGGGCTTGAAATCGCGGTAGGGTCCGGTTTGCCCGAACGGGGCGAGTGAATAATAGATCAGCGCCGGATTAGCGGCGTGCAACGCGTCAAAACCCAGACCCAGCCGGGCGGCCGCACCGGGCTTGAGAGTCTCGACAAAAATATCAGCGCCTTCGACCAGTTGGCGCGCCTGCGCGCGCCCTTCGTCGCTGTCCCAATCGATCGCAACACTCTTCTTGCCGCGCTGCCACAGCAGATAGGCCGGATGCTCCCACATCGGATCGCCGCCCGGTGGCTCCAACCGGATCACCTCCGCGCCAAAATCGGCGAAGATCATGGTCACCAGCGATCCTGCCATGCCCTGGCTCAGATCGATGATGCGAATGCCTTCAAAAATTTGCGTCACAAGCACGTCTCCCATTCGTAGGGTCTTACGTCATCATCATCTGACGTTGCCCTCGTTATTTAAGCCCCACCGCCTTTAGCCGATACTGGCCGAAATTTTCCAGAAAGGCCCAATACTGGTCCATGGTTACGTCCTGATCGCGGAAGAAGATTACGCCGTGATCCAGCAATGTCTGGCGGATCACCTGAAACTGCGCTGTCGGCAGCGGCGCGCGCATATCGACCCCGCCAATGACGGCGCCGATATTGCCGGTAATCTGCTGCACGGTGACCTTCGCTGTATTACTGGTCCATGCCTGCCTGCAGATCATGCGCGGCAATCGTTCGCGAAACCGGCTGCGGTCATTGGCAAATTGAACAACAAGACCACATATTACCAACGGCCGGCCGCAAGAGAACGGTCGCATCTGGAGAGTGACATGATCGACGTAGCTCCACTAACGGACAGCACCCCCTTGATCGGCGATGACGCGGCGCTGCGCCAGCGCTGGGACGATGAAGGCTGCCTGTACTTCCGTGGCATCATGGACCCCAAGTTGATGGCCTGGGCCGAGCAGCACTATCGCGAGGCGCTCGCCGAAGAGGGGCTGATCGATCTGGCCAACGAAGCCCCGGTGCTCATCGCGCAGCCCACCAATACATGGCGTCCCTGCGACAGGATCGGCACCAAGGTTTGGCATGAGGTCATCAAGGAACCCAAGCTGGTCGGAATCCTGCGCACACTGTTCCAGGCGGAACCCGCCTGGCTGCCGATCGTGGCGCACCGCTCGGGCTACCCTTCCGGTCCGCTCAAGGATGGGGAGTATATCTTCGCCGGCCAGCATCAGGACGCCTTCTACAACGAAGGCATGCACTCCACGATCTGCTGGATGCCGGTCCGCGATGTGGCGGACATGAACAGGGGCACTTTCGCGCTCGCCCCCGGCACCCACAAGCGCGGGGTCATGCATGACCCGAACCATCCGACCTACCGCATTCCCGACGGGGCGATCGCCGAGAATGAATGGCGATCGGCGGCCTATCGCGTCGGTGACGTGGTGATCTTCCGGGATGACACCGCGCATACCGCGCTGCCCAATCTGTCGAACGAGATTCGCCTGTCCATGGATATTCGGGTGGGCTCTTCGCTGGAGGCACAGCCGGTGTCGGGCACGGTCGAAAGCGTTGACGGCACCGACGTTACCATCCGGGACGACAACTCGGGCGCGCTGGTCACCGTGCATGTCGATGACGAAACCTTCATCCGCGACATGAACCCTCAGCCGCGCGTGCCCACCAGCGAGTTGCAGCGTATCGCCTATCCCGGCGCCCGCGTGCTGGCCATGACCGGCGAGGATCGCGTCGCTAAGGTGCTGCGGCGCAATCGCTACTAGAGCCAAAAGGCAAAACCCCCTGCGGCATCTGCCCTCGGCATGTTCGCGCCCTGGGAAACAGGTTTAGCATAACCTGACAAGACTACCGTGGATGAGCCTGTCGCCAGAGCACGTTTGCGTCGAACGATCAGCCGATCGCCCCGCCCTGCTTGAGCGCGGCGATATCTTCCCATGACAGCCCCAGATCCAGCAGCGCGCTTTCGGTGTGTTCGCCGTGTTCGGGCGCGCGGGTGGGATGGTGGGGCTGCTCGTCGAACTGGGCAGGCGAAGTGACCAAAGTGAGCGGCTTGCCGTTGACCATGTCGACATCGGCGAGATAGCCGTTGGCGGCGACCTGCGGATCGCTGTGCACTTCAAGCGGGGTCTGGAACGGCGACCACACGCCCTTGGCGCGGGCCAGCGTCTCGCACCAATCGGCATAGTCGCGGCCGGCAAACAGGTCGTCGAGCATTTCGACGCAGGCGCGCGAATTGGCCTTGCGCGCATCCATATCGACAAAGCGCGGATCGGCGATCCACTCGGGATGGCCGACAACCTCGCAGAAGTCCCCCCAGTAGCGATCGGCATCGAGCATGACGAGAATGATGAACCGGAGGTCGCGGGTGCGATAGGTGCCTGACAGCGGGTTCCAGGTGCCCTTGCGATCATAGGCGTGGGCCGGGGCCGGGCTTTCGGCGTTGAGCTTGGCGTGCGTGATATCGGGCTGCAATTGCCACAGGCCGACCCCGAGCAGCGAGACATCGACCACCGACGGCTCGCCGGTAGTGGCGCGTTTGTAAAGCGCCGCCGCTATCGCCCCGGCAATGGTCAGCCCGCCGACGACATCGCCGAAGGCCGGGCGCTGCATCGCCGGGAATTCCGCGCCCTTGGGCGTGAACACGTCGCCGAACCCGGCGCGCGACCAGTAGGCCGCCGCGTCATAGCCGCCGCGCTGCTTGTCCGGCCCGCGCGCGCCATAGCCCGAGCCGCGCACATAGACGATGTTCGGTGCGTGCTTGCGGATATCCTCGCATTCGATCTGCAGCCGGCGGCGGGCATCGGGGCGATAGTTGGTGACGAACACATCGCACTGCGCCGCCAGCTTGTAGAGAAGTTCCCGCCCCTCGGCGTTCTTGAGATCGATGGTCACCGATTGCTTGCCGCGGTTGGTGAACTGGAAGCTGGGATCGATCCCGTCATAGGCCTTGTGGAGCCCGGAAGTGACCAGGCCGCGATAGGGATCGCCAGTGACAGGATGCTCGATCTTGACGACTTCGGCTCCCCATTCGGTCAGAATAGCGCCGCCGATCGGCACAAAAACATGGCTGGCCACTTCAAGAATGCGCACGCCCGACAGGGGTTTTGACACTGACTGCTCTCCTGGTCTTTTGTTTTTTCAGAACTTCAAAACGTTCTTCTTGCGATAATACCGGCATGTTTCTCACCCTGAACTGTCGCGATCTGGGACGCCGGTCCTGCCGTGTTGGCAGTGAAGCGGGTATCTGGCGGTTTGCCGCGCCCTGTGTATGCTTGTGACCATAGGGGGCCGCTTTGGCGAGTCCACGGAAATGGGAGACTGGCAGGATGGGTCTAGCAGGCGACATCGCGATCGAGCGCGTGACTCGAAACATCGGCGCAGTGATCAACGGCATTGACTTGCGCCAGCCGCAGGCGGCGCAAACCGTGGATTCAGTGCGCCAGGCGCTGATCAATCATGGAGTGGTGTTCTTTCGCCGGCAGGACATCAGCCTCGAGCAGTTCTGGGCATTTCTCGAAAATTTCGGCCACCCGCAAAAGGAAGAAATCAAGGGCACCGACCACGATCGCCCGTCGGATGTCCACACCGCCGACATGTCATCCAGCCGCTATTCCACCGCGACCTGGCACGCGGACACCACTTCGTTGCCGCGCCCGCCGATCGCCACGGCGCTGCGCGCGGCGGCACCGCCGGAATTTGGCGGCGATACCTGCTGGTCGAGCATGTATGCGGCCTGGGATGCGCTGTCGGACAGGATGCAGCGCATGCTCGACGGGATGACGGCAGTTCATTCGATCAAGCCGACCGCCGATGCCATGCAGGCATACGGACAGATATTCCTCGCCGACTATGAGGCGCGGCATGGTGGCGACAGTGTCCATCCGGTGGTACTCACTCACCCGGAGTCGGGCCGCAAGGCGCTTTATGTCAGCGAGTGTTTCACCACCCGGATTGTCGAGCTGTCGCCGACGGAAAGCGCGGCGGTGCTGCCAATGCTGTTCCACCACATCCAGCGTCCCGATTTCATGATGCGCTGGAAATGGTCCACCGGCGACATCGCCTTCTGGGACAACCGCAGCGTGCAGCACTATGCCGTGCCCGACTATGACGAGGCGCGCGTGATGCAGCGGATCGTGCTGGGGGGCGCGAAGCCGGGTGAGCCTTCGGCGCTAGTTCCGGCCCGCCGAGCTTAACCCTACCACTTACGCCGCATTTGCGCGCCGAGCAGACGATCGCGCAATTGCCGGTCGCGCTCTTCGGGGGTGACCACCGGAGTGTCGGCGGGCAGTGCGCTGCGCAGATCGGCTAGCTTGACCAGCTTGACCGTGGGCACCGGCGCGGAGCTACAGGTGTTCCAGCGGCCCTGGATCACACCTTCGCCATAACCGGTGGTATCGAGCCAGTTGGGAACTCCGGGATCGCGCCTGGCGATCACCATGCGAAATTTGCCATCGCCATCGAGGCGCGCCTGTGCGCCGTTGATGCTGGCCTGGTTGCTCGAATAGTGGGCGGTGCGGAACTGCATGTCGCCAGCCAGGAAGCCCCAGTATAGGCATTTATCAGGCACAGATGTTTCCAGCACCAGCGCCTCGTCATCGGCAATCCGGTAGAGCCCTTCGAGATAGACCTGCCCGGGGAAGGTGCCCCACGGCTCGACCCCGATGCGGTTCCACAAGTTGCGGGATTGCAGGTCGGCCATGTGCTTCCACCACACCGCGCTGTCACGCTTGACGAATTCGACCAGAGACTGGAGTTTGGCTGCGGTGACTTCGGCGGAAGGCCGTTCGCGGCGCACCGGCGTGTCGAGCCGTTCGATGCCGACCACCGGATCGCGCTCGTGCAACCAATCGTAGGCCACCGAGCGCATGAACAAACCGGTCGCATTGGGATCGAGGAATTGCCAGTTTCCCGAGTATCCCTCGGGCCGCTTGGCGCTGAGGATCAGTTCGAACGAGCCATCGAGCCCGCCCGGCACCTGATCGAGCCGGAAAGAGTTGAACATCGAAGCGGCGGCCTTTTTGGGGTCGCTGCTCATCGGGCCCGTGACTTGCATGAAAGTGAACAGGTTGCTGCCCTTGAGTCCGCGTAGCCGGTAGATGCCCTTGCCGTTCAGCGGAGTGCCCGAATAGATATAGTCCGGGTTCGGCGCGGCGATGTTGAAGTCCATATTATAGGTCGGCACGAATTCGGGATGATCGGGATCGACCGCGACATAGGTCAGAAAGCCGCGGGAAATTTCGCCGAACATGATCTGCCAGGCTTCCTGCCGGTCTTGCGGGCTGCCTGACTTGTAGACCCCGGCCACGCCATCCTTGCCCGCAGCCGAGAGCGCGGCCATGTAGTCCGGCCAATCGGGCAGCTTCGCTGGCGTCTCGCCCAAGGCTGGACCTGCAACAACTGACGATGCGAGCAGCCCGAAGGCCAGTTTCACGACTTTGCCTTTTGCTGTCATCGCTGAATTCTCCCGTTTGCCCAGTATGCGCGGCCCGGCGTGAAATGCGCATCCCGGCTTGAATGCCAGTTTCCACCATCATGCGGTTAATGGAACTCGTTTCAAGGCCATTCGCCGCGAAGCCCGCCAGATGGTGCCCTTCTCGGCCTTCACCTCGATCGGGTGGAGCTCCGCGCCGACCTCATCCAGCCGCTTCAACGGGGTCCCCAATTTCGAGATCAACGGCCAGTCGACACCGGGATCGAGTTCGGGCGAAGCCATGGACGCCATCGAGGGGATCATCGCCAAGCACCCCAGCGTGTCGATCGGCTGGGCCGGGGTTTCCTATCAGGAGCGGCTGTCATCGGGCCAGGCGCCAATGCACTATGGTATATCGCTGCTGGTTGTATTCCTGCGTCTGGCCGCGCTCTATGAAAGCTGGTCGATCCCGGTCGCGGTGCTGCTGATCATTCCGCTGGGGCTGGTGGGCGCGGTATTCGCCGTCACGCTGCGCGGGTTGCAGAATGACATCTATCTCCAGATCGGGCTGCTCACCACCAGCGGCACTGTTTCCCAAGTTCAGCCTCACCGGCCTGCTTGGCCTCGCGTCGGGCGGTCTGGGAGCCTTGTTCAGTAATGGCAGCTTCATCTGGCAGGCAGGCGCGAGCGCTTCCTATGCGGTTTTCAGCGGTGGCGCAGGCAAGGCACGGGTGGCGCAGACCCAAGCGCAACGCGATGCCGCCCTGGCAGTCTACCGGAAAGCGATCGAGAGCGCCTTTGCCGATGTCGCCAATGCCTTGGCGCGGCGCGGGACCATCGATACTCAACTTGCCGCTGCGCAGGCCGGACGCGATGCCGCCGCCGACAATCTTCACCTGGCGGAGCTGCGGTACAAAGGCGGGATCGACAGCTATCTCGGCGAATTGACCGCGCGACAAGCGCTTTACAATGCCGAACGCACGCTGATCGCGACGAAACAGCTGCGCGCGACCAACCGGGTCGCGCTTTACCGTCCAATCGGCGCCGATGCGACGCTCGAATCCGCCGCTGCGAGATAGAGCCGGCGGATCAAAGTCGCGCCAAACGCGTTTGTGCTTGCAGTGAGTGGATATTGTCCGGCGCGCGCCCGTGACTTTGTTTCCTTGTTCGCTGGAGCCACGCCGATGTTCACATTGCCCCCGCTACCCTATTCTGAAGACGCACTGGCCCCGCATATTTCCGAGCTGACGCTTTCGCTGCATTACGGAAAGCATCACAAGGGCTATGTCGATGCACTCAACAAGCTGCTGGAGGACAATGTCCTCGCTGACCTGTCGTTGACGGACATTATCCAGCGATCACATGGCTATGTTGCGCGCCTGCCGATATTCAACGATGCCGCGCAAAGCTGGAACCATGAATTCTTTTGGAATTCAATGAAGCCAGGGGGCGGCGGCGCGCCGGAAGGCGCTATCCTGGCCAAGATAAAGCGTTATTTCGGCGATACTAAAGCATTCGGGGACGAGTTCGCCAAGATTGCGACCGCACATTTTGGCTCAGGCTGGATCTGGCTGGTTGTGAAGGATGGTATGCTTGCGATCGTCACTACCCACGATGCCGATTTGCCGTTGCTGCACGGGGAAACAGCGCTGCTGTGCTGCGATCTGTGGGAGCACGCCTATTACCTCGATTACCAGAACCGGCGCGCTGAATTCATCTCGAGCTTCCTCGATCATCTTGCCAACTGGGATTTCGCGAATGCCAATCTGGCGGCGGCTTTGGCGAATCAGGACGAGAGCATGATGGCTCTTGAACATCCCGATATGGGCCGCGCAGACATTTGATTTAACAGGCGTGGGCCCTGACTGGTTCCTGGCTGGTCACTCAGCGGCCGGATCACTCGTCGATATTTGGTTCGAACGGGTAGCGCAGGAACACTGTCGTACCTTGCGGCGTACTGGTAACTGATTTCTCGCCGCCAAGTTGTTGGGCAAACGCGCGCATAAGTTGCCTTCCCATGGAACTCGCGTCGCTCGTCGCATCATATCCAGTCCCGTTATCGCAAATTGCCAGCGAAGCGACATCCCCGTTGACTTCAAAGCGGATCGTTACTGTGCCAGCGCGTCCGCCCGGAAATGCGTGACGGTAGGCGTTTGTCACAGCTTCCACCGCAAACAGGGTCAATGGCACGGCACTGTTTATCGGCACTTTTTGCGGCGCGACGTCGCAATCCAGGTGGACGGAAGTTTGGCCTCGGTGCAAGGTCCGCAATTGCGAGCACAGCGCTTCCATCAGACTGGAGATGTTGACATTGCCGTGATCGCTATCGTGGCTCTCTTCATAAAGTAGGCGGTGAATCTGCGCGAGCGCGCCGATTCTGGCTCGGGTCTGATTGAGTGCCTCACGCGCGGCAGGATCGCTGATCTTGCTGGCTTGCAGGTTGAGCAGGCTGCTGACGATCTGGAGGTTGTTCTTGACCCGGTGATGGATGTCGCGGGTAAGCGCAGTCTTGGCATCGAGCGCTGCCTGCAGCGCACCGCCGTTCGCTGCAATGGCCGAACCCATGCGGTGAAGATCATCGCTTAGCACCCTGATTTCATGCGGCGACTTTTCAAAAATGCCAGGCTGACCGGCGAAATCTCCACGCGCGAACTCATTTGCCAGTCGCCGCAGCGCATCGAGCCAGCGCAGCACCAGCCGTGTCGTACCCAGCCAGATTGCCAGCGATGCCATGACCAGCGCGACCAGCGGCAAGATCAAGTTGATCCGCACCTGCCTGACGGACGTCGCCATCAACTGATCGACAGGTTCGGCATAGACGACAAACAGCTCGCGCTCATACAGCGGCGCGGCTGCATACATCCACCGGGTGCCTTCCCGGGTTTTGGCATAGGCAACTTTCGCATTGCCCGCATTTACATCGAAGTGCGGCAAGCTCCTGCCTTCGTGCGTCAAAACGACATCGCCGGAGCCATTGACGATGGCCACGGCGGCATTGCGCCTCACTCCCGAGGTGACTAGCGACTGTTCCAGCCGGGACGCGTCAATCGTGGCGGTGATCAGGCCGTCTTTCGCGCCATTGGCTGCAATAATCGGCTGCATTGCAACTATCACTCGCTTTTGCAGGACGGGCGCCATGATCACGCCGCTGACCGAGAAACTCCCAGACTGAATGCCGCGTTGCCACCATTTTTCGCTGGCCGCCGAAATGGGCCAATCCAGCGGAGTGCTTGAGCAAAGGATTTGGCCTGAAGCATCGAACCTGGCAAAAACCAGCAAGGCCGGACTG
Source organism: Novosphingobium sp. (assembly GCA_039928735.1). Lineage (GTDB taxonomy): Bacteria > Pseudomonadota > Alphaproteobacteria > Sphingomonadales > Sphingomonadaceae > Novosphingobium. The sequence continues at coordinate 28,965 of JBDSSP010000029.1, forward strand.
GTGCCAAAGCCTGACTTTAGCGCTTCATGGCAGCCTGGCCCGGCTGTCCTGACTTGAGGATTTGCGCTGAGCGTAAACAATACCTGCCGGGCTATAATGAGCGGATCGCCCTCGTGACCGGCAGTTGCCAGCGCGCTGGTGACCAGCTGGTTGCCAATTAAGCTTCGCGAATAGCGCAAGGTCGAAAGTGCCTGGACGACCGTGAGAGCACCGATCGGAACCAGTGCCGCGATCACTATCAACACAAGGCCACCACGGAGAGTCAACGACCGCATAAACTGCGATCCTGACTACGCCTGGACAGCAATCGTGGCCATTTTTGCGGTCGACGCCTTGCGCTGAACACTGGCCATGCTGTCGTCAGCTTCGTCGCGATTTGCCGATTTTATCCGCGACCGAGGCAGGCCGGGCAATTTGCCGTCCGGCGATCCGTCAATCAGCAGCGCCAGGGCCGCCCGCCCGCGCGCCAGCCGGCTCTTCACTGTGCCCATCGCGCAACCGATTATCTGAGAGGCTTCTTCGTAGGAGACTCCGCTCGCACCGACCAGCAACAAGACTTCGCGCTGTTCGGCAGGGAGCTTTTGCAGTGCCTTGGCGACGTCATCGACATTGATACCGTCCTGCTGCGCGGGATCGACGACCAGCACGCGTTCTGCAACTTCGGGATCCAGCGAGGCCATCCGGGAATTCTTGCGCAGGGTTGTGTAGAACTGGTTGCGCATGATCATGAACATCCAGGCACGGAAATTCGATCCCGGGGTATAGCTGTCACGCGCCGCCCAAGCGCGCATCATCGTATCCTGCGCCAAATCGTCGGCCATCTCGCGGTGTCGGCAGAGACCCCGGGCGAATGCTCGCAGTGAAGGCAAAAGTGCAACCAGATCGTCGCGGAAATGCTTATCCGCCTCATCGCCTTCAGTGGCGGTGGAAATTTTCTTGGCCATCAGTGCTTAGCTTTTTTGACAGCAATCCTGGCGTCGATTTCACCGAGCAAACGCAGGAAATCGTCGGGAAGGTCCTCGCTGGCAACGGAATCATGCATTTGCCTGAGCGCCGCTGCAATCGGATCGCCACCAGCGACCTCCACCTGGTTGCGCGGCTTCTTGGCAGTTGCCATTACTTCTCGCTCCGCCAGAACATGTTTCGTGCCAATACCGAAACGTCTTGGTTCAGGCACTGTGGGTGATATAGTAAAGTTTGTCACCAGTTTCCTCGCCTGGTCAAATGGCATGCCGACCATGCCAACCATTGTGAGGTTAAGCTACCAGCTGGATAAATGTTCCCTTGGTGGAACAAATAATGAATCTTTGTGTTCATCTAGTATCGACGAGGAGCAAATATGTCACTGACTGAAGCGGTGGGACCCGAACTCCCCTTGCTGCGGCGTTACGCGCGCGCGCTCACGGGATCACAGCGTCTCGGCGATGGAGCTGTGCGGCAAGTGCTCGAAGCGCTGCTGCTTGCAACCGATGAGTTCGATACCACAAAGCCAGTTCGCGTAGAGCTTTATCGTATCTTCCATCGCTTATGGCAGCCGGGGCAGGATGTCGATCAGCCGATCGGCGAAAGCTTGGTGACTGGCTTGCCAATGCACAGTCGGCAAGCCCTGTTGCTCACTGCAGTCGAGGGATTTGGCGTAAATGAAGCCGCAACCATAACCGGCAGGAGTCCTGATCAGATCGCGGCGGACATCGCCAGCGCGCGGCAGTCGATAACCGATTGCCTGCAGGCGTCCGTCCTGATTATCGAGGATGAAGCAATCATCGGCCTGCACATCAGCTCGATTGTCCAGAGCCTCGGCCACCGTGTTATCGGCATGGCCCGCACTCGCAACGAGGCCGTTGCGATGGCCCAGCAGACCAACCCCGAACTGGTGCTGGCCGATATCAGCCTGGCCGACGGATCGAGCGGAATCGACGCAGTGAAGGATATCCTGAGCGAAATGTCCGTCCCGGTAATCTTTATCACAGCCTTTCCCGAACGTCTCCTGACGGGCGAGCGGCCAGAGCCGACCTATCTCATCACCAAGCCCTTCGAGCCCGAAACTGTGATCGCGACAATTGGCCAGGCGCTGCTGGTTCATCGCGAACGCACTGCGCAGGCCGCAGCAGCGAGTCCCGCTGCGAAGGCGATGGACGATGACGTGCCCAACCCGCGCAAGCATTTCGATACGCCCGAAGCCCTTCTCGCCGATCCCGACCTCGAACCGGAAGAAAAGAAGGCGCTGCTTGCCGAATGGGATTCGGAGATGGACAACCGCCTCAACGCCGAATCCGAAGGCATGAGTGCTTCCGACCCAATCAGTGCTCGCAAGGAAGGACGCCTGGCGGCGGAAGCAGGACATGTGAAGACTGCCCTCACCAAGATCACGGACAAAATTTCCGACAAGGTGTCCGGCGGCCAGGGCCCGAACTGAACGGAAGCCGGGCCGTCCGCCTGTAACATCTGGCTTAGCTGCAATTTGTTTTTCTGATTTCAGTCCACAAGCAATAGGCAACCGTGTCCGCGCTGGCAGGCTTCATTATCACGGGAAAATCCGGCGAAAATGCTCCCAATTCGCGAGGCATGCCGGTCCCGGTGTGAAGCACGAACGGAACCCCGGCAGCGGCCAGCCGCAAGGCAACGGGCGCGATACTGCCATCGGGCAAGTTTGCATCGAGGATAGCCGCGGCAACAAATTCGTTGTCGAGAATTTCCAGTGCCTGGTGGACAGTCGTGGCAGGACCAACGATCCTTCCTCCCAGTTCGCGGACGGAAAGGGCAAGGCCAAGCGCGATGATAATCTCATCTTCGACGATCAGGATTGGCTGCTGGTTGAACATAATTGGGCTCTTGATCGAGCGGGAGCGCCAAAATGTCTCTCTGTCACCGAGTGCTCAGGGAACTACGGCGATGGACCATCCAACTCATTAACTTGTATTAAGTTCCAAAGTTTTTAATTTATGGCAAAGAATTAAACTCTGCTGTAAGCTAATCGCATCATCGGCCGAGTTTTGGCCGCCGGTGGCTGAGAGATTCAACGCGCTCCCGTCTGCGAGGAGGGATGCGTGTGCCTAAATTTCCGTCATCGGAATTGTCTGCAATGCTCGATAAGCTGGAGGCGCGCAAAGCGTTGACTCCCGCTGAGCGCTGCACCGTGCTGGCACTGCCGCACAAGGTGAAATCGTTGCGCCGACACGAATTCATCGTCCGGGAAAACGGTTCAGTCAGCGAATCCTGCGTACTTTTGTCGGGCTTCGCCATGCGCCACAAGGCGACAGGCAATGGTGACCGCCAGATCTTTTCCATTCATATGCGCGGTGATCTGATCGATCTGCACAATTCCCTGCTTGGCCGCGCCGATCACAATGTGCAGATGCTGAGCGCCGGCGAAGCGGCATTCATACCTGTCGAAGCGATTCGCGCGCTTGTAGCAAGCCATCCGGCATTGGCCGAGGCGATGTGGCTGGAAACGCTTGTCGATGCGGCGATTTTCCGTGAGTGGACCCTGAATGTCGGCCGCCGCGATGCACGCTCAAGGATGTCGCACATGCTGTGTGAATTTGCCGTCAGGCTGGAGGCGGCGGGCTTGGGCGAAGCCACCCAATACGAATTGCCGATGACCCAGGGAGAATTGAGCGACACCCTGGCACTGACCCCGATCCATGTGAATCGCACACTCCGGACGCTGGCTGCGGAAGGACTGGTTGTCCGAACCAACCGGTCAGTAAGGATCGTCGACTGGCATGCCTTGGCCAAAGTGGGCGATTTTGATACGGGTTATCTGCATTTGCCGAAAGATCGGTAAATCTGTAGGTCATCATTCGACCTGTAGCTGGCCCGTAGCGACGGTGCAGGTGGGGTGGGAATGTCACGGTTCGGATTTGTCAGATCGGCCATAATTGAGCGGCATGCCGCCTGGTATGGAACCGCCGTCACGCTGGTATCTGTCGGCATCGCCACCGCAGTCCGCGCCTTGTTAGGCGCATCTGCTTACGGTGTGCCGTTCGTCACATTCTTCCCCGCGATCATGATTTGCGCCCTGCTCGCCGGATGGCGCTATGGCATTGCTGCGGTCGCGCTGTCCATTGTCGCGACCGAAGCCTTGTTTCTGTCTGCGGATCAAAAGTTTTTTAGCGACTTCCGTGGCGGGGCGATAATTGGGTTGTTCTTTATTTCGTCGGCCATCTTTGTCACGATAGCCGAGACTTTGCGGCGCACTTTCGTTGAGCTTGAGGCGTCAAAGGGGCTGGCTGACTTGCTGAACCGCGAATTGCACCACCGCGTCCGCAATTCGATGGGCGTCATCCTTGCGATGGTTCACCAATCCGCAAGGTCCGATCCGGCGAACTTCCTCACCACATTCACCGGGCGCATGGAAGCACTCTCCCGCGCGCACGATCTGCTCGCCGACGGCGCCGGGCCGGGCGAACTGGGCAAGCTGATCGATAGCTGCTGTGCGCCGTTTAGCCATGAGGACAACATGGCCGTGTCTGGTCCGCCCTGTCTCATCCCCCTGCCTGCCTGCGTGCCGTTGACCTTGGCGCTGCACGAGCTTTGCACCAATGCGACGAAATATGGGGCGCTATCCGTCCCCGACGGACGCGTATCGATCGAATGGTCGATCGATGCAGCAAGGGTCGCGCGGATATCCTGGGTCGAGGCAGGGGGCCCACCGGTTGCCCCACCTGCCCGCAAAGGGTTAGGCACCGCATTGCTATCCTCGCCGGCCGATCTGGGAACAGTTGACCTGCAATTTCAGCCGGATGGCGTCCGCTGTTACATTAGCGTGGAAGGGGTCGACCCGGCCTAGAGTTTGTCAACCTTGGCCTTGGGCCAAATGAAACATCCAGGCGCGGGAATGCGCGCGAGTTTGGACGCGCGATTCCGGCACTTTTGCGCTATGCAATGTCCGCAAGAGTTGCCAAGCCCATTGGACAGCCAGCGCCGAGTCTGGCGGGAGAGTGAACATGGGCCTCGAAACGGTCAATCTGACGCCGCGCATCGGTGCACAGGTCACGGCCCCATTGGAGACGCTGCTCGATGGCTCGATCGCGGGCGAGTTGCGGGCTCTGCTTGAACAGCGCGGGGTGCTGTTGTTCCGCGGGCTCGAAATGACCAACGAGCAGCAGCTCCAGTTCGGCAAGACGCTGGGCCAACCGCGCCATGAACACGGCACTGACATCACCAAGGTCTCGTCCGACAGGACCAAAAGTCCGATCTTCGCCGAATATACCGAAGGCACCTACTTCTTCCATTTCGACGATACTTACATGCAGTATCCGGCCCTGGCCTCGGTCCTGCTGGCGCGGACGGTTGCTCCCAACGGCGGGCAGACCGAGTTCGCCAATACCTATGCGATTTATGAGGACCAGCCCGAAGACGAGCAACGCTATCTGGACGGTCTGCAGGCGGTCCATTCGCAAGAGACCATCCAGCGCAAGGCCTTCCCCAATCCGACCGAGTTCCAGCTCGGCCTGTGGGGCGAAGGCGCGATCCCTGCGACCACCCATCCGCTGGTCTGGCAGCATGCGTCAGGCCGCAAGTCGCTGCTGATCGGCGAGACCATGTCGCGCATCGTTGGGCTGGAGCCCGCCGCAAGCGACGCGTTGGTGCGGCGGATCCTGGATCTGGCGGAGCAACCTCAGTATCTCTATCGCCACGATTGGCAGGTCGGCGACGTATTGATCTGGGACAACACCGGCACGATGCACCGGGTTGTGCCTTTCGATCTCGATTGCGGCCGTGAGCTGTGCCGGGTCAAGCTGGCCGGCGAAGAACCGATCATGGCGGTGAGCGCCTGAGTCCGTTGATCCAAAGGGCTCGAAGTCGGCCCGCTGATGGACGATCATCCCGATTCGCCGTGGCACGACAAGCTGGTGTTGTGGGAACGCATGGCGGGCGAAGCGATGAACACCAACATTATCCTCGGCGACATCGACTATGCCGATGATGTCATCCCCTTCGGCGATTCCGGCCGGGACTGATCAGCCTCGATCACACCTTCCGCCGCCGGCCAAACAGCGCCCGCCAAAGCCAGATCAGCAGGGCAAACGGGCCCTGTTTAGGTCTATCGGCCAATTGCGGGCGGGTGCCATCGGGCACTGCACCCGCATATTCCGCCTCGATTCCCTCCGCGAGCTGCTCGGCGAATGCGAGGGCGAACTTGGGCAGCAGCGGCCCGCCCATTGCCTCCCACATCGGCGCCATCGGACCGCTGCCTTCGACACGGAGCGAAAGCGTCATCCCTATGGCATCGGCACTAGTGGCAGTGGCCAGATAGGAACCCCCGCCCTGCACCGGATCGCCCTCGAGCTTGAAGGAGAACAGCACCTGCTCCGGTCCATCCCACTGATCGACGCTGACCGACACCTTGACGGTCCGCACCAGCCCACCCACGCCCACCTTGAGCACCCAGCGGGAATTGTTCTCGTCGATGATCTCGCAATCCTGCAGCCCCGGAACGAGCTGCGCCCAGCGGCGAATGTCCTTCACATAGACCCAGACCTGCTCGATCCCGACCCTGACCGGGACCTTCTGAACTGTTTCTATCATGCCGATGCATCCTTCAATGTCCCAAAGATTCCCGTGACTATCCGTACAACGGAAATTCTCATTCGCCCGGAAAATACAACTTTAACCTGACTGGTTTACCGAAGAATGCGCAAGTGTCGTCCCGAAACGCCAGAGACACTGCCCTGCCGCCAGTTCAAACCGGAAAAGGAGGAACCAGACGATGAATGCTCAGGTCTTTCCGGCCGCAACCCTGGCTGCCCTGGGCGATGCCTATCCGCTTATGCCAACAAAACTCGGCCATTCCCTGCTTAGCCATCCGCTGCTCAGCCTGGCAGCGCTCGAGGCGCTGGCCTGTGCGCTGCCTGCCGATAGCGTCGAGTTCAACCCCGGGAAACTCCCGATCGGAATAGCGCCTGATGATGTGCCGGTGGCAAGCCTGGGCGTTGCCGAAACGATCCGCACCATCGAGCGAAGCAGTTCGTGGGTCGCGCTGAAGCGGATCGAGCAACTGCCAGCCTATGCGGATTTGCTCGACACGATCCTCGCGGAGCTTGAGCCAATCGTGAAGCCGGTGTCAGGTGAGATGCTCCTCCATGAGGGCTTTATCTTCATCAGTTCGCCCGGATCCGTTACCCCATTTCACTTTGACCCCGAACACAATGTCCTGCTCCAGGTACAAGGCAGCAAGACGATGACGATCTTTCCGGCCAGCGACGAGGAACTGATCTCACCCACGGTCCACGAGGCCTTCCATGTGGGTAAGCACCATCGCAACCTTGCTTGGCGCGAAGAATTTGCGGCCCGCGGCGAGGCGATCACGATTGGGCCGGGCCAGGCGATCCATGTCCCGCCAAAATCCCCGCACTGGGTGGCGAATGGCCCCGATGTCTCCGTATCGCTTTCGGTGACCTGGCGCTCCCGGTGGAGCTTCGCCGAAGCCGATGCGAGGGCGTTCAACGCCCTGTTGCGCCAGGCCGGGCTCAATCCTCGCAGGCCCTCGAGCTTCCCGGGCCGCAATCTTGGCAAGTCGCTCGCTTACCGCGTCATCCGCCGGATGGGAGGTCTGCCAAAGCAGGGAGGCCAATCCGGTCCGGGTGCATGATCGC
>JBDSSP010000030.1:0-8755 GCA_039928735.1 Novosphingobium sp.
CAATGACGCTGCGCTCGAACAGCAACAGCGAAATGCCGCTCGCCTTGAGCAGCGCCTCCAGCTCCTTGGGGGTCGAGAAGGTCGAAAGGCCAACGGCCACCCCTCCCGCCAGCGCAATCCCGAAGAAACTCGACACCCATTCGGGCCGGTTGGTCATCAGGATGCCAATGCGCTCGTCCTTGGCCACCCCGCAGGCTACCAACGCGCGAGCAATCTCTTGGGCGCGCTCCCAGACCTGATCGTATGTCCAACGAACCGGCTTGCCGCCAGGCTGGTGCATCACCAGCGCCTCACGCGGGCCATAACGTGCGCGCACTTCGGCCAGGAACCCGGGCAAAGTCAGTGCGCCGAGCTCCGGCTCTTCCTCGAGCGGAATGCCGCGGATGATCGCGGGTCGCTGGCCGGCGTCGGTTGTCAATTGCGGCTCTGCGGCGGGCTGAAAGTGCCGAGCCCGGCCAGCCCCTGCCACGGCGCGGGATCGAAACCGCCCGCTTCCTGCGCCTTGCGCACACGTGACATGCTGCTTTCGTCTTTGAGGCCGAGGTTCATCGTGTCACCGTTTACTTGGGATTGGGGTGGGTATCGTGGATCGCGTTGATCGCCGATACCACCTCTTTGGGGAGCACCAGATCAATCGCGCCGAGATTGCTGGCGAGCTGATCCGCTCTGCTGGCGGCCATCAGCACCGAGGCCATGAAGGGCTGCTGCGCGGCGAAGGCCAAGGCCATGTGGGCCAGCTCCATACCGTGTGTGCGCGCGACTTCGCCATAGGCGGCGATGGCTTGCTGGCGCGCCGGCGAGAGCATTCTGGCTATGAAGCCGGGCGATCCGTCCGAACGGCTGCGGGGGATCGGTGTGGCGGCCGAATATTTGCCGGTCAGCGTACCGCTCGCCAGCGGCGAATAGCCGATCAACCCCAGCCCTTCGCGGGTGGCCACTTCGGCGAGGCCGATCTCGAACTGGCGGTCAAGCAGGGAATACCCGTTCTGGATGGAAGCGATGCGCGGAACTGTCATCAGTTCCGACATGAACAGAGAGCGCATCACGCCCCATGGCGTCTCGTTACAGACGCCGACTGCCCGCGCTTTGCCCGCCGCAACCTGTTCGCCCAGCGCCGCCAGCGTTTCCTCGATGCTGACTTGGCCCGGCGCATCGGGCAGTGCCGAAAAGCGCTGGCGGCCATGCGTGGAGACGGCACGTTCGGGCCAGTGGACCTGGTAGAGATCGACGACATCGGTGCCGAGCCGCTTCAGGCTGGCATCGACCGCCGCGGCAATATTGGTGCGATCGAGCCGGCGGTTCGGCCCCCGGATATGCGTCATGTCGCCTGCCGCATTGCCTGGGCCTGCAACCTTGGTCGCAATCGCTACCTTGCCGCGGACCCTGCGCGCGGCGACCCATTTGCCGAGCAGCGCTTCCGAGCGCCCCTGCGTTTCCGGTCCGGTCGGGGTGGGGTAGTTTTCGGCAGTATCGAACAGGGTGATCCCGGCATCCAGCGCCATGTCCATTTGGCGGAAAGCATCGTCCTCGCCGGTCTGGCCGCCGAAGGTCATCACACCGAGGCCATAGGCACTGACTTCAAGGCCGCTGTGGCCGAGTTTGCGATATTGCATTCCTATTCCGCCGCCTCAGCTTGCGTGAACGGCGGCCAGCCCCTAGCGTAATGGGTGCCGGCGACCCGTCCGACAATCTGCGAGGCCTGGGCGCGCGGGTTGTAGAACTGGCTGAGCCAAATGCGCGACTGGCCGAAGGGCCCATCCGAGGTCAGCTGCATCGGCGTCAGCGCGGGCTTCTTCATCGCCCAGACCTCACCATCGCGCATCAGCCCTTCGCCGAACATCGCGCTGACAGAATCGCGCATGGCCTTGGCCTCCTCGCCGCTCTGGCCCTCGCGGCGCTTCATCATCGCGGTTTGCCACAGGCGGCAGGTGCCATCGTCGATTGGCGTGACGCAGATTATCTCGCGCGCGTGCATTTCCTGGAACTTGCCGAAAGCGATGCCGGGGCCGACGTAGCCCGCCAGGGTCGAATAGGTATCGTCGAACACACCGCCCGCTTCCACTGCGGAGCGTTGCCGCTGGTGCAACAGGTGGCCCTCGTATTCGTTTTCATAGGCAATCGCATCGCCGCCATGGAGCAGGCCGAGGTGGGCGACGTCGGACATGTTATCGAAGATCTCGATCGGGTGATTGAGATCGGCAAGATATTCGAGCCCGTCCCAGTGCACCCACTCGGGATCGTCCCACTCTGGAAAATCGATCAGCGCGAAGTCCGGCGCCTGCTCTTCGGGATCGTGCCAGCCGAAGACGATGCCGTAGCGTTCTTCCACCGTCCAGCTCTTGACCCGGGCGGCCGCGGGAATCGGGCCATCGTGATAGGGGATATCGTTACAGACTCCGTCCGGCCCGAAACGCCAGGCGTGGAACGGGCAGCGGATATTGTCGCCTTCCATGTGAGTGGGCCGAGTCGAAGTGGCGGAGTTCGGCCCGCTGGCAAGGTGCGTGCCCATGTGCGGGCAATAGGCATCGAGCATGACGACACGGCCTGATTCTCCGCGATAGAGCACCATGTCCTGCCCGAAATAGTGCACGCCCATCGGCTTCCTGCCAACTTCGCTGGCATTTGCCACCGCAAACCAGCCACGCGGGAAGGCATAGAGGCCCAGCCCGTAATCTGTTGAAGTTGCCATCCGCGCTCTCCCGCTTTTTCTTGACGCACAGGACTATCCCCTGTTGTCTCCCCCCCGCAACTGCAAATTACCGGAGAGAGCAACATGGACACAGAAAGTGCCGCGCTGCTGCGCGAACTGAAGGACCGCCAGGAGATCTACGACTGCATCATGCGCTATTGCCGGGGCATAGACCGGCTGGATCGCGCCATGCTGTTGTCTGCCTATCATCCCGACGCCATCGACGATCACGGGGTCTATGTTGGCGGCGTCGAGGGTTTTGCCGATCATGTGTTCAAACTGCATTTCGGCATGCAGCACTATACCCAGCACCACATCACCAACCACCGTTGCGAAATCGACGGCGATACGGCGCACACGGAAAGCTATTACCTGTTCCGCTGCCTGAACCGCGAGAAGCCCTACTATTGCCATTCCAGCGGTCGCTATATCGACCGGTTCGAACGGCGCGACGGCAAATGGGCAATTGACGCGAGGATCTGCCTGGTCGAAGCGCGCGATGACAATTGGGGGCCTGAGGGGATGGAGGTGAACTCCGCCTATGTCGAATCGAAGCGGGATGGAGACGATGTGTCCTATATGCGGCCGCTGGTGATCAATGCGGGGCGGCTGACTGGCTAAGGCAGCAGCCATTCCCCGTTCCCGGCAAAATACCTCGCCTTCACCGCTTCCCCCAGCGGAGCCAGCATCTCTTCGACTTTCGCCTTGATATGCCGCCCGCCTTCGAGGTGCGGGTAGTCGGTGGAATAGCAGTAGCAATCGGCGACCTGCGGATAGCGCTCGAAAAACTGCGCGACCGGCTCGACGATATTGTGCGGTGTCACCCGGACATTGCGTGCGAGATATGCCGACGGCTTCAGCGACAACTTGCCGGCGAGCCGCCGCGCGAAGACCTTATCCGCCCACATATCGAGGTTTTCGGCGAGCGGCCCAAGCCAGTGCGCGCCGAGTTCGATCGCACCAAAGCGCAAGCCCGGGTGGCGTTCGAATATGCCGCCCAGCACCATCAGCATCAGGAAATGCTCGGCGGCAAGGTGCGTCGAGGCCAGCGAATAGGGCTCGAAACCCAGTTCGAACGAAAGCTTTTCGGGCGCGAAAGCCGGCGCGTCGGCCCAGGCAGCCGAGGCGAACAGGCCGAGGTCGCTGCCGACATGGGCCATCACCGGCATGTTGTTTGCCGCAGCTAGCGCCCAGAACGGATCGAGCTCGGGCGCGGCAGGGGAGAGCCCCGCGAGCGGCGAACCGGTGTTGATCAACAGGGCCCGTATCCCGCGCCTGAGCAATTCCTGCGCCTGCTCGATCAGGTCGCCAGCATCGCGGGGGTTACGAAGCATGCCGACGGCGCGAAGGCGATCCGGGGCGAGCGCAGTGGTGCGCACCGCCCAGTCGTTCCATTCATCGGTCGCGGCAAAGCCGATGGCCACGGCCTCCTCGTGCGAAAGACCGCCCATGAAATGGCGCAACCCAGCCGCAATCGGGCCGCCGCCATCGGGAGTCGAGAGGATCTGCCCCCACAGGCCGAAGCTCGGGAAGATCAGCTGGCGCGAGATGCCCATAAGGTCCATCGCCTTGAGCCGCCGTGCCATGTCGAAAGCGCCTGGCGCGCCGGTGTGGCGCATGGTCCAAACATTTTCGGCAGTCATCGCCGCGTCGTCCGCGGCCTGGTCCGGGCGCAGGATATAGTCCTCGCCCATCGCGGCGATAAACGGCCCGCACACGTCCGCCAGCCGCTCCGCAGTTGGCCCGAATATCTCGCCCCAGACGCGCGGGGGGGCGAATTCGTGGCCGTCGACGTCGAGGGTGTCCCCCTTCCGCAGGCGGGAGGGGCTAGGGGTGGGCCTGTTTTCCATCGCGGCATAACATGCCCTCCCCCAGCCCCTCCCGCAAGCGGGAGGGGAGCTAGCGCGCCGATAGCCCGGGATTGCCATCGCGCAGCCGAAACCGCAGCGAGTTCTGGACAAAGGCGACCTTGTGATATTGCCCGGCCAGCACCGGCAGCTCGATCAGCTGCTGGTCGGTCAGGTGGCGGGCCAGCACCTCCCAGGTCGCATCCAAAATCATCGCTTCGGCGTGCAATTCCTCGCAGGCCTTGAGCACCGCGCGGTCAAGCTCGTCCCAGCCTGGCGCGGCGGAGCCCATAACGATCCATTCGATCTCCTCGGCACTGATCGCGGCGTCTTCGCGGGCGATCAGCACATGCTCGCCCCATTCGAACGGCGCTCCGCACAGCCAGCCGGTGCGCAGGATGGCGAGTTCTCGCTGGCGATCGGGCAGCGCGGTATCGCCCAGGAAGCGAGTGCCGAATTCGAGGAACGCCGCGAGCAGTTCGGGGTGCTTGCCGACCGTTGCGAAGAATTCCGGCACTGGAGTATCGAGCGCGATGTCATGCATCGTGCGGATCTTGTCGATCGCGACCATTGCCGCCTCGGCAATCTCGCCATCGGGCAGCGGATCGATCCGGGGCGGACTACCCAGCACCTGTTCCATGCGTGTGTCGCAGTCGAAGGGCAAAGGTTCAATCCTTCCCGGGGGTGTAAAGCATGCGTTCGACGCCCCGGCTGGTGCGCGCCAGCAGGAGGTTGCCCTGGGCGTCGGTGCAGAACTTGTGCAAGGTCAGCAGCATGTCGCCGATGACTCCATCTGGCGCCATGACGTGACCGACGCATTGCCATGCCGCCAGATCGACGATCCAGATGCGGCTGTTGGTGCCGTCATTGACCAGCAGGAATTTGCCATCGGGCGTAAACGCGAGGTTGAACACCGTGCCGAACGGCGAAGGGTGTTTGAAGTCCAATTCGCGCACGAAGACCGGCGCGGCCCTGCCGACGGCATCGAAGACCTGCAGCCGGTCGTTTTTGCGGTCGGAGATGTACATCAGCCCATCCGGCCCGACACTGACCGCGTGGACCGGGTTATTGAAGCGCTCGGCCACGGGCAGATCGCCATCCGGCTTCTTGCCATAGGCTCCGAAGCTGCGGATGAATTCACCGGTATCAGAATTGAACACTGCGACGCGGTGGTTGACGTAGCCGTCAGTGACATAGACCTCGCGCCTGGCGACATCGTGCCAGGCATCGGTGGGGCAACCGAGCAGGGTCCTGCTTTCATTGCCGCCGGTCTCGCCGAACCGGCCGATGCGCAGCAGCAGCTTGCCGTCGCGCGTGAAACGCTGGACGGCGTGATCGTAGCTGGTGTTTGCGCCGAACACCCAGACCGTATCTTCATCGTCGAACGCGATGGTCTCTTCCTGTTTCGGCCATTGCGGCAGGCCGTCAACGCGCGGCAAATGATCCGGCCCGCCCCAGTCCTGCAGATAATTGCCCGCTGCATCGAATTCGACCACCGCGCCCAGCCTGTCTTTCGGATCATCGCTCTGACCCGGCGGGCCCCATGCCATATTGCTGGCGATATGCAGCATCCAGATGTGGCCATCGGGGGTGACGGCAACCCCGGTGATCGAACCGGTCGTGCGCCCCGGCGGCAGCCGCACCGGCGGCACGGGGTCTGCCACATAACGCGGCGGGGCAAGACCCGGCTTTGCAATGGTGGCTGGAGTCTGATCGGTCATGGCACTCTCCCGGTGGCGCGATCACAGCCGCGCCTTGCTGGTCCAAGTCTGGAGCATCGCGCCGGTGCGGGCAAGGTGGAATGGAAATCCGCTTTGCTGAGTTCAAAGCGATGGTGCAGCGCTTTCCCCTTGCCCTTGCCTGCCCCCATCGCCCATCATCGCAGGCAATGTTGCGTCAGTACGAACTCGTCGAACGCGTCAAAGCGTATGATCCCGATGCCGATGAGGCATTGCTCAACCGCGCCTATGTCTATTCGGTGGTCAAGCACGGGACCCAGAAGCGTGCCTCGGGCGATCCCTATTTCAGCCACCCGATCGAAGTTGCCGGGCTGATGACCGACCTGAAGCTCGATCAGGAAACCATCGTCACCGCGCTGCTCCACGACACGATCGAGGATACCCTTGCCACCATTGAGGAAGTCGAGGAAAATTTCGGACCTGAGATCGCCCGGCTTGTCGATGGCGTCACCAAACTCTCGAAGATCGAAACGCTGACCGATAACGAACGTGCGGCGGAAAACCTGCGCAAGTTCTTCCTGGCGATGAGCGAGGATCTGCGGGTGCTGCTGGTCAAGCTGGCCGACCGGCTGCACAACATGCGCACACTGCATTTCATCAAGAGCGCCGACAAGCGCCGCCGCATCGCGCGCGAAACGATGGATATCTACGCCCCGCTCGCCGAGCGGGTCGGCATGTACGAATATATGCGCGAAATGCAGCTGCTGGCTTTCGAACAGCTGGAACCCGAAGCCTATTCCACAATTGCCGACCGGCTTGGCCAAATCCGCGATTCCGAGGGCGGACAGGTCGATTCGATTGCGCTGGCGATCAAGCAGGCGCTGGCCGAAGCGGGCCTCAAGGTGGAAGTCTGGGGGCGCGAAAAGCATCCCTATTCGATCTGGAAGAAGATGGAGGAACGCCACGTCTCTTTCGAGCAGATCACTGATATCATGGCCTTCCGGGTGCTGCCCGACAGCCCCGCCGATTGCTACCGGGCGCTCGGCATCCTGCACACGACCTGGCAGATGATCCCGGGACGTTTCAAGGACTACATCTCGACGCCCAAGGCCAATGGCTATCGCTCGCTGCACACGGCGCTGATCTATGAAAATTCGATGCGCATGGAAGTGCAGATCCGCACCCGCGATATGCATCGGACCAACGAATTCGGCCTCGCTGCGCATTGGGCCTACAAGCAGGGCGAGCGGCCCGATGGGCAGGTCGGCTGGCTGCGCGACCTGATCGAGATCGTCGATGCCAGCCACGATGCCGAAGAACTGCTCGAACACACCCGCCTCGCGATCTATCAGGACCGGATCTTCGCCTTCACTCCCAAAGGCGCGCTGCACCAGTTGCCCAAAGGCGCGACCCCGGTCGATTTTGCCTATTCGGTGCACACCGATCTCGGCGATTCCGCAGTCGGCGCCAAGATCAACGGGCGCCACACCCCCTTGCGAACGCCGCTGACCAACGGCGATGTCGTCGAGATCATCCGCAGCCGCAAGGCAAGTCCGCAGCTCTCGTGGCTAGGCTTCGTCGTCAGCGGCAAGGCTCGCGCTGCAATCCGGCGGGCGGTGCGGGCCAAGGAACGCGATGAAGTTGCGGCCATCGGCGCCAAGCTGTTTGATGAAATCGCCAGTCGCCTGCCCACCCGGATCGGCAAGAAGGCCATCGCGGCGGCAGTCAAACGGCTGGGCCTCGCCAGCGACCATGATCTCATGGCCGCCATCGGCGCGGCCAAGCTGAGCGACCGCGACGTGATGGAAGCGCTCGTTCCGGGCAGCGCCCGCAGCCTCGCCGATCCCGAGGACTGGCCGAGGCAGGAACAGGCGATCTCGATCCGTGGCCTCACGCCCGGCATGGCGTTCCATCTTGCCGATTGTTGCCATCCGGTGCCAGGCGACCGCATTGTCGGGCTGAAACAGCCCGGCCGGGGAGTCGAAGTTCACTCGATCGATTGCATGGCGCTGGCCAGCGGCGTCGATGCCGACTGGCTCGATCTGTCGTGGGGCGAAACCTCGACCGGCGCAATCGGGCGGGTGCACACGGTGCTCTATAACCGGCCCGGCACCCTGGCTGAGGTTACCGGCATATTCGCCGGCAACAAGGCCAACATCGTCCACCTCAACCTGATCAATCGCGACGAACTGTTCGGTACTTATGAAGTCGATCTCGAAGTGAGTGACGTGGCGCACCTCACGCGCATCGTCAGTTCGCTTCGAGCGAGCGATGCGGTGGCCGAAGCGGAACGCGTGTAGGCAAACAACTTTCAGCGCCAGCGGCGCTTGATCGCCCTCGCCAATTTGTTATGCCCGCCGCATCACCGCCTTGACCGGCAGCATCCAAAATGCGCGCGCCTTGCGAAAGACGGATTGTCCGGCTAGGGCGCTCTCCTTCCAGAGCATGCGGAGCGGTGGCCGAGTGGTCGAAGGCGCTCGCCTGGAAAGTGAGTATACGCCAAAAGCGTATCGAGGGTTCGAATCCCTCCCGCTCCGCCA
>JBDSSP010000031.1:0-12451 GCA_039928735.1 Novosphingobium sp.
ATGTCGAGATTGTCGGCCTGCTGGGGATTGCTCGCGCAATTGTGGCGGTGACCAAGTGCGATCTGGTGGAGCCGGAGGTGGCGGAGGCGGTTGCGGGAGATGCGGTGAAATTGTTGGCGAGCAATGGGCTTAAGCCCCTCCCCTTCAGGGGAGGGGTTGGGGGCGGGGTTTGGCCTGCACGCGCTCTGTTCACTGACAGACCCCACCCCAACCCCTCCCCTGAAGAGGAGGGGCTTATGGGTGCCATTCTGACATCGACGGTGACTGGACAGGGCATGGCCGAACTTCGCCAGACCCTTGTCGCGACTGCTCATCAGCAACTCCCGCGAACCGCTGATGGCACAGCATGGCTCCCCATCGACCGCGCCTTCGCCGTCCCCGGCTATGGCCCGGTCGTCACTGGCACTTTGCGCGGCGCTTCGTTGTCTCTTGGTCATGCGCTCGAACTGCTGCCGTCGCGCCGCAAAGTGCGCGTGCGCGGCATGCAGGTGCATGGCGCGGCGGTGGTGTCGGCCCAGCCCGGCCAGCGCGTCGCCGTCAATTTGCGCGGGGTGGAGCTTGGCCAATTGGCGCGCGGCATTGCAATGGCTGCTGCTGGTACATTGGAGGCGGCGGATTGGCTGACGATTACCCTACGGTCAGTCCCCGAAGCGCCCGCGCTCAGGAACGGCGCGCGGCTGCGTGCGCTGTTCGGCACGCAGGAGGCCGAAGCGCGGCTGCGGCTGCTAGATCGCGACGTGCTGGAGCCGGGCGATGCGTGCTTTGCCCAGTTGCGGCTAGCCTCGCCGGCGGCCGTTCCGGCGAGAGAACCTATCGTGCTGCGCCGGGCTTCGCCAGCGCTGACACTGGCGGGCGGGCGGGTACTGGAGCCTGAGGCCCGCCGGTTGCGGCGGCACGACGGCACAGTGCTGGACTGGCTCGAACTGCTCCGCGATGGTTCTCCCGCCGAAGTAATTGCGGCCGCAGTGGCGCGGGGGGGTGAAGCGGGAACGACCGTCCGGCATCTCGCGCGATTGACCGCGCTGTCGGCTTTGCATGTCGAGGAACTGCTTGGCGCACTCCCGGTCGAACTCGGCCGCGCGGGCGCGGTGCTGCCGCGGGACGTTGCGAAAAAAAGAAAACGCCTCGCCCTTCGCCACGATCCCGATCCCGACCGCGCCCGCGCCGATGCAGAGCGCGCGGTGGAGATTTCCGAACTGCTGCGTCATGCCGGGTTGATGCCGCCGTTGCCGAAGCAACTCATCGTCGATGCCAGCGCGCACCGCGCCGTCGAAAGGCTGCTGCGCGAGGGAACCGTCATCCGCGCCGTGGACCACGACAAGGGCAAGGAACTGCTGTTCCACCGCGACGCGATTGCCGCGGCGCGGCAGGTGCTGGCTCCGATCCTTGCCGATGGATTGCGGGTCAGCGAAATCGCAGCGGCGCTGGGGATCAGCCGCAAGTTCTGCATGCCGTTGCTCGATCACCTCGATACGATCCGGTTTACCCGGCGCGAGGGTGAACGGCGGTTTGCAGGGCCTGCTGCTCCCTGGACGGTTGACCATTGAACCCTGCGCATTCAGGGAAGGTGTTACAAGCGAACCGGGAGTCCCAGCGTGGCCAGACCACTCAAGAATCTGTGCGAAGTTGCAGTGATCGGCGGCGGGCTTGCGGGCCTCTCCGCCGCACGCCATGCGGCGCGGCTGGGGCGGCTGGTGACGCTGTTCGAGAGCAGCGGGATGTATGGCGGCCAGCTGGCGACGGTCGATCATGTCGACGGCCTGCCGGTGCCGGGCGCATTCTCGGGGCAGGACCTGGCGATTGCCCTGCTGGAGGATTGCCGCAAGGTCGGGGTGCAGGTGATCGAGGCGCAGATCGACAGGCTCGATCCGCGCGAGCGGATGGTTCTCACCGATTGGGAAGGCCGGACCCACAATCCTGAAGCGGTCATCGTCGCCTCGGGCGCGAGCTTGCGCAAATTGGACGTGCCGGGGGAGGAGCAGTTCACGGGGCGCGGGGTGTCGCGCTGCGCCAGTTGCGATGGGGGATTTTATCGCGACATGGACGTGATCGTGGTCGGCGGCGGCGATGCTGCGGTGCATGAGGCGCTGGTGCTGGCGCGCACGTCGCGTCAGGTGATCATGGTCTGCCGCAGCCCATTGAAAGCCCAGCGCGAATATATCAACCGGCTCGACGCGCGCGATAATGTGCGGTTCGTATGGGACAGCGAAGTGAGCGAAGTGCTTGGCGAGATGAAAGTCTCGGGCGTGCGGGTGCGCAATGTGGTGAACGGGGCCGAGAGCGACATTGCGGCGGCAGGCGTTTTTCCGTTCATCGGTGTCGAGCCGAACACGACCTTCCTGCCAGAAGCCATGCGCACTGCCAGCGGCCACATGGCCAGCGCTGATCGGCGCATCATCGCAGTCGGCGCGGTTCGCGCGGATTATGGTGGCATGGCGGTGCAGGCGATGGCAGAAGGGGTCGAAGCGGCGCAAGCTGCACACGAATTGCTGAGAAATGGAGCGTAACATGGCGGAGAAAAGCGGCGACTATGCCGTCGTCTGGCCGAGCGGCGAGCGCCGCCTGAAAGTGCGCCCCTTGGCGCGGCGGCTCGATACGCTGAACGGCAAGAAAGTTGCCCAGCTGTGGGACTATCTGTTTGCTGGCGATGAGGTGTTCGCTTCGCTCGAGGCCCAGATCGCCAAGACCTATCCCGGCATCGAATGGGTGAGCTGGCGCGAATTCGGCTCGACTCACGGGGTCAACGAGAAGGAAGTTCTCGCGTCGCTGCCGCAGCGCTTCAAGGAAATGGGAGTTGATGCAGCCATAAGCTGCATGGCCTGTTGAGGCTCTTGCACGCCCGCCGTGCTGCGGGCTGCGGAAATTTGCGAAAGAGCGGGGTTCCCGACCTCGTCGCTGGTCTGCGAGGGTTTCCTAGGGCAAGCGGCGGCGACTTCGGTTGGCCTGGGCATGCCCAACCTGCCGGTCGCGACCATCGTCGGCCATCCCGGCGCGCAGAATAACGAGGAAATCCGCAAGTTCGCCGCCGAAGTCACGGCACGCGAAGTGATTGAGAACCTGCTGGTCCAGCCCGAGGAGATCGTGTTTGGCGAAGAGCCCGGCGAGCGGGAAATCGTTTTCACCGGCAGCTTCGAGGATGTGAACGAGTTTTTCCTCGAGCGTGAGTGGAGCGACGGATTGCCGATCGTTCCGCCGACGCTGGAGAAGATCGAGAAGTTTCTGAGCTTCACGCCGCGCAAGCCTGAAGAAACGCTTGGCATCGCGCTCCCCGCCAGCCGCGCGGTGACGATCTGGGCGGTTGCAGTGAATGGCGTGATGGCGGGCTGCCGTCCCGAATATATGCCGGTGCTGGTCGCACTGGCCGAGGCGATGTGCGATCCGGTGTACGGCGTCGAGCATAGCGGAAACACGCCGGGTGCCGAGACGCTGATCATCCTCAACGGGCCGATCATCAAGGAATTGAAGTTCAACTACACCCAGGGCGTACTGCGCGACGGTTTCCAGCCCAACACCAGCGTCGGCCGGTTCTGGCGGCTGGCGCTGCGCAATATGGCCGGGTTCCTGCTGCACAAGACCGACAAGGGCACTTTCGGCAACACGTTCCGCGTCGTGCTCGCTGAGAACGAAGACGCGCTGGCCGCAATCGGCTGGCCTTCGAACGCCGAGGACATGGGCTTTGCGACCGGCGACAATACCGTCACCATCACGCGGCTGACCGGCGGCGATGTCATGCCTTCGGTGACCGGTTCAACGCCCGAGCGGATGATGCCTTATATCGCCGACGGCGTTGCCAAGGAGACCGGCTGGGAGATTGCCTTCACCACCGGCGGGCTGACGCATGGCACGCTGCGCCCGGTACTGGTGCTCAGCCCGATCCTCGCCGAGACCATCGCCAAGGCGGGCTGGTCCAAGCTCGACGTCAAGCAGTACCTCTATGACCACGCCCGGATGCAGGCATGGCGGGCCGAGGAATTTGCCGAGAAGTGGACCGAGTTCAAGATCGTCTCGCTGCAGCACCAGTACAATATCGGCAATCTTTCAAAGGACTTCGCCGCGTCGGACGATCCCAACCGAATGGTGCCGATTGTCGTCGATCCCAGGGATTTCATGGTGCTGGTATCGGGCGATCCCTTGCGCACAAATGCCCAGGCCTTTGCCCACAACGGCTACCTGGGTTTCCCGGTGGCCAAGCAGATTGCTCTGCCAGAGGATTGGGCGGAGCGGATCGACAAGGGGCGCTACAACGTATAGCCGCCGTCGCTCGACAGCACCGTGCCGGTAATATTCTCCGCCTCATCCGACAGCAGCCAGACGATCTGGCGCGCGAGAACCTGGGCTGTGGTGAAGTCTCCCGGCACGCGCACCTCGGCTGCCGCGGCGGCCAGTGCCGCTTCGCGGCTGCCCAATTCCAGTTCCAGCGCCTTGAACTGGTCGGTCTTGGTCCAGATCGGGGTTTCGACCCGGCCCGGGGCGATTGCATTGATGCGGATATTATCGGCGAGATGCTCGGCCGCGGCGATGCGGGCGAGGTGGATCACGCCCGCCTTGCTGGTGCCATATGCGGCAGTCATCGCCAGGGGCTTGATCCCGACTGAGGAGCTGGTCATGACCACGCTGCCATTGGCCTGGCGCTTGATCAGCCGCAACGACGTGCGCAGGGCCAGGAAGGCTCCATCGAGATTGATCGACAAAATGCGCCGCCATTCGGCAAAATCAAGGGTGGTCAGAGGCCCGCCGTTGGCGACGCCGGCATTGACCAGCGCGTGATCGAGCCGGGGCACCTCCGCCTCGATCCGCTCCCACAATGCCGGATCGGCAACGTCACCGGCGAACCGGCGGGCAGGGCAGGAAAGGTCCAGGCTCGCCATTCCGCCCGCGTCGATATCGACCAGCACCAGCCCGGAAATGCCGTCCGCCGCAAGCTGGCTGGCAACAGCGGCCCCGATGCCAGAGGCGGCGCCAGTGATCAGCGCGGTGCGTCCGGTGAAACTCATCTCAGGTTCCTGCGCCGCCAGCGATGCCCGCCGTGTCGAAATAATCTCGCCAGCCGGTCACTTTGCCATCGGCGACTTCGAAAATGCCCATGACTGCCAGCGACATGACGAGCTTGTCATCTGCATCATAAAGGTGATCGATCCGCTCGGTCAGCACCTTGTTGCCCTCCGCCGCCAGAGCGAGCATTTCCGCGCGCATCCAGCTGGTTCGCGTGCTGGCCATGAAGCCATCGACAAATGCCAAAGTGTCATCGATCCCAGTTGTGTCGGACATGCCGACATTGAGATAGCGCGTCGTCGGCGTGAAATAGGCGCGGATGGCATCGGCAAAGCCTCCGGGCTTCTCCAGCATTACGAGGAAGTCGGTCACGGTTTCGGTCGGGCTGGTCACGGCGGGTCTCCTAGTGGTTCGTTTCCGACATTTGCATCCCTTTCGGATAGAGCAGAACAAATGTTGGAAACATAAGAACCACTAGAGAAAATATTGGTTCTAGTGGATTTTATAATTTTGACATTCGAACATTCCCTTGCCGAAAGCGGGACTCGAATGTCAAAATCAATCCACTAGTGCGCTTCGACCCATAGCCGGGTGATTCTGGTTGTTGCGAGTTTCCAGTCGCCCTGTTCTGTCACATAGGTCTCGTGATAATAGCCATATCCGGTGAAGCGGCTGTATTTCAGTCCCGGCGGATAGAAAAACCGGTCGGTGAATGTCCATATGGCGGAGGCAGTGTCCAAGCCAGTCATTTCGATTTCCGCCTGATGGCCCTGGTGTGAGGTGACATAGCCTTCGAGCGCCTGCGCCTGCCAGGTGTCGCGGCCTTTCATCACGATGTTCATTTCTGGCAGGAAATCAATGCCGCTGGTCGGATCGGCGCAGCAGCCACGAAAATCCAGCACGCAATTCTCGGCGAGGATCGAGCGGACCAGCGCGCCATCCGATTGATCGACTCCGCGCCAGTATTTCGCCTTCAAGTTGCGGATTGCCTCGATCGCCGTGAGGCGTTCGGTTTCGGTCAATGGTTCTCTCCCGTTTGTGGGGAGGCTAGCAGTAGTGGAGGAGGAGGGTAAAGGGGCGTCAGACCGCTTCGCTGATGCCCAGTTCGCCGAGCTTGCGGTAAAGCGTCGAGCGGCCGATCCCCAGCCGCCGTGCCACTTCGGTCATGCGGCCGCGGTAATGGCCGATGGCGAGGCGGATAACATCGCCTTCGATGTCCTCGAGCGGGCGCAGATTGCCGTCGGTGGTGTAAAGCATGACTCCCACGCCTTCCTGCGCCATAGCCAGAACCGGCGCACCGGGACCACCTAGCATGTTGGAAAGCTGCGGAAAGTCGCTGGAAGTCAGCGCATCGCCATCGCAGAACACGGCAGCGCGGAACAACACGGCCTGCAGCTGGCGGACATTGCCCGGCCAGTCATAGGCTGCCAGGAGCGACAGTGCACTGTCAGTGATGCCCAGTGGCCTCAGGCCCGGTTGTTCACCGATGCGTGCGAGGAAATGGCGGGCGAGCGCGGAAATATCGCCTGGCCGCTCGCGTAATGACGGCACTACGACTGTGATTTGCGAGAGGGCTTCGTGCAATTCGGGCAGGAAGTGTTCTGCTGCCACCAGATCCTTGAGCGGCAGATTGCTGGCAGCGATGATGCGCGTATCGATCTTGAAGCTGTGGCGTGCGCCGATTGGGCGAACATCGCCGCGCATCAGCGATTCGGCCAGCCGCTCTTGCACCGATGTCGGCAGGCGGTCGATCTCGTCGATCGCCAGAGTGCCGCCATCGCAGTGTTGCAGCGCGCCGATCTGGCGGTCGAATGCGCCGGGGAATGCACCCTTTTCGTGGCCAAACAGCACTGATTCGATGGAATTGTTTGGCGTTGACCCGGCGTTGATGATGCGGATCGGGCCTTTCGAGCGCGGACTGGCGGCGTGGATGGCGCGTACCAGCATTTCCTTGCCGCTGCCGCTTTCGCCTTCGATCAGAACCGGCGAATGGCTACGCGCGGCTTTGGCAGCGATCGCCAACGCGGTGCGGAAGGTTGGCGCGGCGCCGATCATCGATTCGAAATCGGGGCTGGAAGCGAATTTCTCGGTTAGCGGAGCCAGCTCGTTTTGCGGGGCCTCGCGGGTGGTCGCGGCACGCAGCGCCTGCATCAACCGGTCAGGGGCGACCGGCTTGACCAGATAATCGGTTGCGCCCGCACGCATCGCTTCGACTGCCAGCAGCGGCGAGGCGCTGGTAGTCAGCATCAGGATCGGCAAGGCCGGGCGGCGCGATTTGAGCTCTGCAATGAGCGTGCTGGCACCATCACCGGGCACCCACTGGTCGAGGATGATGGCATTGAGTTGCATGCCCTGGCGGGTGCCGAGCATGGCGATGGCGGTTTCCGAATCCTGCGCGACCAGCGTGCGCCAGCCCTCGCGCGCGGCGAGTGCCGTGATCAGCCGGCACTGGGCAGGCTCATCGTCAATCAGCATGAGCAGGCGTTGCTCGAACTCAGCCATTTTGTCCCCGTTAACGCCAAGACGTGCTGTCAGGCGAGGGAACCCTCATAACCCAGCCGGGTAAAGAGCCGATTAAGCTTGGCTGTTTGCGTTAACAATGTGGGCAAATAGCTTGAGCGTCGCGGAAGGTCGGGTTAGACGCTGAATCCCGAAACCACTATCACTCCCCAAGGAAGATGAAGCATGGCCTCTGGCAATGATATCAAGACGGCGGAAGCAACCTATTCCGGATTTATCAATCTGTTCAGATTCGGCATGGTTGGCGTGGCGATTGTCGCAATCATCGTAATCTCGCTGATTGCCTGATCCGAACGTGCCGGGGGCACCCAGGATCGCCGTTCTCCGCGAACGGGCGAAAGGCGAAACGCGCGTGGCGGCGAGCGCGGAGACGGTCCGCAAATTCGTCGGGCTGGGCGCTGTTGTCGCGGTTGAAGCGGGGGCAGGTGCGGGGGCTTCAATCTCCGACGCAGAATATGCCGCAGCAGGCGCGCAGCTTGCCAGTGCGGCCGAGGTAGTCGGTCACGCTGATATTGTGCTCTGTGTGCAAGGGCCAGAGCCGGACTTGCTGACAGGCGCTGCAAAGGGCGCGTGGATCGTCGGCAATCTCGCTCCGTTTTCCGAGTCTGCGCGAATCCAGGCCTATGCCGAAGCAGGCTTTGAGGCGCTGGCGATGGAATGGATGCCGCGCATCACCCGGGCACAGCCGATGGACGTGCTCTCCAGCCAGTCGAATCTGGCGGGCTATCTGGCGGTCATAGCAAGCGCCAATGCTTATGGCCGCGCCTTTCCGATGATGATGACCGCGGCGGGCACAGTCAGCGCCGCGCGGGTTTTCGTGATGGGCGTGGGCGTGGCGGGCCTGCAGGCGATTGCGACCGCGCGGCGGCTGGGCGCGATTGTTTCCGCAACCGATGTGCGCAGCGCCACCCGCGAGCAGATTCTGTCGCTGGGGGCCAAACCGGTGTTCGTGGAAGCTGTCGCGGGCATCGAGGGCGCCAATTTGGACGGGGAGGGCGCGGGCGGCTATGCCACCGAGATGTCGCCCGAATACCAGCAGGCGCAGGCAGAACTGGTCTCTGCGCATATTGCCAAGCAGGACATCGTCATCACCACCGCGCTGATCCCCGGCAAGACAGCGCCGCGGCTGGTAACTGACGCGCAAATTGCGACGATGAAGCCGGGTAGCGTGGTGTTTGACCTGGCGGCGGCGAGCGGCGGCAATGTCGAGGGCTCGGTGGCGGATCAGGTTGTCGAGCGGCACGGGGTTTCGATCATCGCCTACGCCAATCCGCCCGCGCACCTCGCGGCGGATGCCTCAGCGCTCTATTCGCGCAACCTCTATAACTTCCTGAGCGCGTTCTGGGACAAGGATGCGGGGCGGCCGGTGCTGGATGCAGAGATCGGCGATGCGGTTAGGCTGACCGCTGGCGGCAAGGTTGTGAACGGGAGGCTGTTGGGGCAATAATGGACTTCATCTCGATCCTCTCGATTTTCACTCTCGCCTGCTTCGTCGGCTATTATGTCGTCTGGTCGGTCACCCCCGCATTGCACACCCCGCTGATGAGTGTGACCAACGCTATTTCCTCGGTGATCATCGTCGGTGCGTTGATTGCTTCGGCTTCCGGCGACGGCCTGGCGAGCTGGCTGGGGCTGCTGGGAGTAATGTTGGCGAGCATCAACATCTTCGGCGGCTTTGCCGTGACGGCGCGGATGCTGGCTATGTTCAAGCGCAAGGGACGTAAAGCGTGAATAACGCCATGCTTCCACCGTGGGCGCTGGTCGCCTATCTCGCCGCCGGGGTGCTGTTCATCCTGTCGCTGCGCGGGCTGGGTTCGCCGGTTACGGCGCAGCGCGGCAACCGGTTTGGCATGGCGGGCATGGTTATCGCCATTGTCACTACGCTGCTGACGCAGGCGCCGATCCCGCCGGGCGACTGGTGGCCGCGTCCGGGGCCGCATGATCTGGTGGTGCTGGCCAAGTTACTCGCCGCAATCGGCCTCGGCGCGATCATCGGGCTGACCACCGCGCGGCGCATCGCCATGACCGACATGCCCCAACTAGTCGCAGCGTTCCATTCGCTCGTGGGCCTCGCGGCGGTGCTGGTCGGTTGGGCGGCCTATCTCAACCCGGACGCCTTTGGCATTCGCGATGGCAGCGGCATGATCGATCCGCTCAGCCGGATCGAAATGGGGCTCGGTATTGCCATCGGCGCGATCACGTTTTCCGGCTCGATCATCGCTTTTGCCAAACTCAACGGCAATATGCGCGGCGCGCCGATCCTGCTGCCCATGCGCCATGTCATCAATCTCGGCACGTTGCTGGCGATCCTCGCCCTGATCGGTTGGTTCTCGCTTGACCAGCAACACTGGGTGCTCGCCGCAGTCACCGCTGCGGCCTTCCTGATCGGTTTCCTGCTGATCATCCCGATCGGCGGGGCGGACATGCCAGTCGTGGTGTCGATGCTCAACTCCTATTCGGGTTGGGCGGCGGCGGCGATGGGCTTCACTTTGCACAATACCGCGATGATCATCACCGGCGCGCTGGTGGGAAGCTCGGGCGCGATCCTGAGCTACATTATGTGCAAGGCAATGAACCGCAGCTTCATTTCGGTGATCGCGGGCGGATTCGGGGCCGAGGCTGGCGCGGGCGGCGATGCGGCGCGGACTGACCGGCCATGGAAGCGCGGCAGCGCCGAAGACGCCGCGTTCCTGCTTTCGGAGGCCGAACAAGTCATCATCATCCCGGGCTATGGCATGGCCGTGGCGCAAGCCCAGCATGTGCTGCGCGAGATGGCGGACAAACTGAAGGCCGAAGGCGTGCGGGTCAAATATGCCATCCACCCCGTCGCGGGCCGTATGCCGGGTCACATGAACGTGCTGCTGGCCGAAGCCAATGTGCCTTACGAAGATGTCTTCGAGCTGGAGGATATCAACAGCGAATTCGCCCAGACCGATGTCGCGTTCATCATCGGTGCCAACGATGTGGTCAATCCGGCGGCCAAGACCGACCCCTCCTCGCCGATCTATGGAATGCCCGTGTTCGATGTCGAAAAGGCCAAGACCATCATGTTCATCAAGCGTTCGATGGGCGGAGTTGGCTATGCCGGGGTCGATAATGATGTGTTCTATATGGACCAGACGATGATGCTGCTCGCCGATGCCAAGAAAATGGTCGAGGATATCGTGAAGGCACTGGCGCACTGATGCCCCGCGCACTCCTCATCCTGGCAGTTCTCGCAGCATCCGGCTGCGTCCAGCAGATCAAGGAAAGCCGGGTCAGGTCCGCGCTGACCGAGGGCGGGCTGTCCGAGCCGCTCGCCGCCTGCATGGCGCACCGGATGGCGAGCAAATTGACCATCCGGCAACTGCGCAGCCTGCAAAAGATCAATGCCACGCGCGGGCGCACGATTTCCGAATTCGTCCGCGCGCTGCGGCAGAATGGCGACGCCGATGCGGTTGAGGTAACCGTCAGTTCGGCCGCGCTGTGCAAGACCGGGTTTGTTCGGTGATTTGACCTTGCAATGGCTGGACGCGGCTTTGCTGCTTGCCTAGACACGGCAGCAACAGGCACCCCACAATCTTGCAGGAGGCATCGGCGTTGCGTAAACTCGGCTTGATCGGCGGGATGAGCTGGTTTTCCACCCGCACCTATTACGAGCACATCAATCGTTTGGTGCGTCTGCGCGCCAATAGTCATGCATCGGCGCCGATGCTGATCGAGAGCCTGGATTTTTCCCAGCTCGTTCGCCTGTCCGATGCCGAGGACTGGGCCCGCGCGGCAGAAATACTGAAGGATTCGGCGAGGCGGCTTGAAGTAGCAGGCGCAACTGCGATCATCATCGGGGCCAATTCGATGCACAAGGTCTATGACGAAGTCTCGGCGGCTGTTTCGGTCCCGATCATCCATATCGCCGAATGCGTAGGTGAGCGCATGGCCGCGAACGGCGTTCGCAAGGCGGCGCTGCTCGGCACCCGCAATGTGATGCTTGAGAGCTTCTACCGGGAGAAGCTGATCGTCCGCGATATCGAACTTTTGCCGCCCGAAATGGCCTTCGTCGATACGCTCGACCGGATCATTTATGGCGAGCTGATCGAAGGCAAGGTCACTCGCCAGTCCGAGCGCGAGCTCAAGACGATCATCACCAATCTTGAGCAGGACGGGGCGCAAGCCGTAGTGCTGGGCGCCACCGAGCTGGAAATGGTGGTCGATGTCGATGCCAACGTTCTGCCGATCTACGATTGCACCCGGATTCATGCGGAAGCAGCCGTGGATTGGATAATGGGGTGAATCCCCCATCTTTCGCGTCTGACCCTGCGCGTTCGCGAGGCCGTGAATTTCCGACGGAAGGGGCGATTGCGCGGGGTCCCCGCAGTGTTTACCAGCGTGACCGCGACCGCATCATTCACTCGATCGCCTTTCGGCGCCTGCGCCACAAGACCCAGGTGTTCATCGCCCCCGATGGCGATCACTACCGGGTTCGGCTGACTCACAGCCTCGAGGTCGCGCAGATCGCCCGCGTCATCGCCCGGGCGCTCGGGCTTGACGAAGACTTGACCGAGGCGCTGGCGCTGGCGCACGATCTTGGCCATCCCCCGTTCGGTCATGCCGGTGAGGACGCGCTGGCTGGCGCCCTGCACGGGGCTGGCGGGTTCGATCACAATGCCCATTGCCTGCGGGTGGTGATGCGGCTGGAATCCCCCTATTGCGAGCATGACGGTCTCAATCTCTCGTGGGAAATGCTGGAAGGACTGGCCAAGCACAACGGTCCGGTGGCCGCTCCGGGCTGGGCGCTGGCTGAGCTTGACGAGGCCTATCCGCTTGACCTTGGCGCATGGCCCTCGCTCGAAGCCCAGGTCGCGGCGATTGCCGACGATATTGCCTACGACAACCACGACATCGACGACGGCTTGCGGGCCGGGTTCCTGTCGCTCGACGAACTGCTCGGCCAGCCTTTCGT
>JBDSSP010000032.1:0-5370 GCA_039928735.1 Novosphingobium sp.
TCGACTTCGGTGGCCCAGTCATACATCCGGTAGCGGGTGAACATGCCGTGCGCGCCGGGGTGGATCGGTGCCCAGTTGCCGGTGTAGCCATGCGGGCGCGCGGCGCTGAAAATGATCTCGAAATCCTCGCCGAGGCCTATGCCGAATTCGTCGCAGTCGGCCTCGTTGTGGCCATTGGGCTCGGGCCGTTCGTCATACGTTCCCGACAGCGCGGCTTGCGTCGTGAAGCTCAATATCTTGCAGGTGCCGCGATTGCCCGAGACGCGGTAGGTCAGGTCGCCGCGGATCGGCGACTGGACATAGATATCGTCCGGATTGGGCTGGAGGGTGAAGACCGGGTTCCACAGCGGTGCCCAGTCCGGATGTTCGGCATCGGCGTGGAAATACATGAAATAGCTGTAGGACAGGCTGGTCATCGTCTGGCGATAGATTTCCGCGCGGTATTCGGGATCGTCCGGGTGCCAGGTGTCCTTGAGGTTCGCCACCGCTCCTTCGAGGTCGGCAAGGTAGGTCAGGATCGTTGGCGCGATCACAGGGGTCATTGTTCAAGCCTCACCCAATTGGCCGGTCTGTGCCGGGATTCGTATCGTTACCGAGCATGGCACTGCGCTGCGGGGGAAAGCAAGTGCGCTGCTTTCCAGCGGCGCGGGCGGATTGATGCGGCAAGGTAAAGTGGGTGGCGGGGCTGGCCCTGCTGCGTGAAGCCCAGCGCGGCGACGGGGAGGTCAGGCGGCAGGCGCGTCAGCACATGCGCGTCGCGGCCCATGTGGCTCGCATGGTTGCCCCAGGCGAGGATCGTGCGGCGGCTCGCGCCGAGCGCAAACACGATTGCCGCATCGTTATCGGGCCCGACCGGGTCTGCAGCGCGTTTGAGGTCAGCCGGGGTGGTGGCGCGGTAAGCGAACAGGATCCACACACCAGCAGGTTGGCGTGGCCGACGTGCGCCGCGATGCGGCGGCAGCGAGTCACGGTCGGATCGTCGGCGCGCTCGTCGGCCGTCGAGGGATTGAGCATGCCCATGCCGAGCAGATTGGCGCGCGCATTGGGCAGGCGCCAGAGGAGATATCGGTAGGTCCCGCAAGGGCTGAACACTGCCCCAAAGCCGCCTGTCTTAGCATGGCGGAAGTCAAGTGCCTGCGCGTCCGACCAAGCCGCGATCGCCGCCAGCGCCGCGGCTGCTCGCACCTACTCGGCTGGCCCGATTGCCAGGTTGATCGGACTGAGGCCCTCGATCGTCCCTGTCAGCGTGTCGCCCGCTGCAATCGGACCGACGCCGGCCGGGGTGCCGGTGTAGAGCAAGTCACCCGGCTGCAAGTGATAGAACTTCGAGAGATCTGCGATCAGTTCGGCGACGTTAAAGATCATGTCAGAAAGCACGGCATCCTGTTTCACTGTGCCGTTCTGGGTAAGTTGGATGCGCTTAGCGCCCACTGCGCCGAACGCCTTCGCCCGGGTGATTGGCGCGATTACGGCGGCATGTTCGAAATCCTTGCCGAGGTCCCACGGGCGGCCCTGATCGCGTGCATTGTTTTGCAAGTCGCGCCGGGTCATGTCGAGCCCGCAGGCATAGCCCAGCACCACTGACAGCGCGTCTGCCTCGGCAATGCGGAACGCGGGGCCGCCAATCGCCACAACCAGCTCCATCTCGTAGTGGCAGTTTGCCGTGCCCGGAGGATAGGGAATGGTCGCGCCCGAAAGGCAAATCGCTGACGGGGTCTTGGTGAAATAGAACGGCGCGTCCTTGGTCGCGGCGAAGCCCATTTCGGCGGCATGCGCGGCATAGTTGCGGCCAACACAGAAGATGCGGTTTACGGGGAAGGTGGCCTCTTCGCCCATGATGGGGACGCAAGGGCGGGGCGGGAGCTCAAAGACGGTAGTCATGACTGCTCCCTGCCACCAATCCCAGGCCAGGTGCAAGTGGTCCACTCCGATCACCGGCCCGGCGTGGCTGCGCGGCGCTGGCATGGCCGGATCGAAGCGTACGATCGGCATCCGCTTTGCCCATTCCTCAAGGAAAAGTCGCAGTTCCAGCCGCGCCAGATGCTGGCCAATGCATTTGTGCGGGCCATTGCCGAGGCTGTTGTAGGGAACGGGCCCCCGATGGAGGTCTCTAACTGGGCGGCAGTTGCCATCGGTGCTCTCCAGTTCCGTCTGCGCGGAAACTGGGCTATCCTGAAAGCCGAAGCAGACAATAACAAGAGAGGATGAGACGCGCGCCATGCTGAACACCGAAGATATCGTCGCAATCCAGCAACTGGAGGCATTCTGCCACCATGCGGTCGATCACCACGACCAGAGTCTGTTCCCGCTGGTATTCACGGCAGACGCGCGGTTCGACGGGCGACTGTGCGAGGGGCCACTGTGTATCGGCATCGAGGAAATCGTCGCCTTCTTCGCGCTCGGCAAGCCGCCGCACCCGCCCTCGCACCATATGACCAATTGCTGGGTCCGCGAAGTGGATGATCGGGTGCTGGTCAAGATGAAATGGATCGTGCCCGACCTCGCCAACAACACATTTGTCGGCGGGGATAACGACGACGAAGTGGTGAAGACCGCCGACGGCTGGCGGATCAGCGAACGGATCGCCTCGATGCGCTATCCGGGGGAGGTTACCGTGCCGCGTGACCTGAAGGTCTAGACCTCCGCGTTCTGCCCCTCGCGCACCATTTCCATCCCCGCCATGCTGCCCTCTTCGCGCCATTGGCGGATCAGGTCGTCGAAGGCATTGTAACCCGGCCCATACATATCCCCGAAGATAGTATAGCGGCTGGCCGCGACGCCTTCGTTGTTGTTGTAGCCTGGCGTGCACTGGGCCCAGAAATCGCCGTCGTAATAAAATGTTTCGCGCACGTGCGCGACCCACGCGGCTTCTGCTTCGGCAGTGGTTTCAACTGTTGCGCCGCCGCGCTTCATGGTTTCGCCTATGATATAGGCGTGGTGGCGGGCTTGCTGGTCATACATCAAGGTGGTCGATCCCGAGACGCCGCCCTGGATCCAGCCGGTCCAGAGCAGGCCGGGAAAACCATTCAGGCTCATGCCGTGGAGCGTGCGGTAGCCGTCGGCCCAGTAGTCGTAAAGCGACTGTCCGCCGCGGCCTTCAATGGTCTCGATGCCATATTTGCGGCGCAGGTCCGTGGTGCTCTCGAAGCCGGTTGAATAGATGATACAGTCGAACTCGTGCTCCACGCCGTTCGCGATGATGCCCTTGTCGGTGATCGCCTCAATGCCCTTGGTTGCCGAGACATCGACAATATCGACGTTGTCGCGGTTGAACGCATCGAGATAGTCGTCGTTGAAGCACGGCCGCTTGCACAGGAAGCGGTACCAGGGCTTGAGGATCTCGGCCTTGCGCGGGTCAGTGACGGTGTCGTCGACGCGCTTGCGGATGCGCGCCATAGCGCGGTGATCCTCTTCCTCGCGCAGCGCCATCAGATCATCGAGGCTCAACTCTGGCCAGCCCATTGCCTTGCGCCGCGCCTGGACATTGCGGTTGAGTTCGCTCCAGCCGTCGCAGATCAGGTCCTCGTCGTCGGGGCCATAGATGCCATTGATGCCAGTGTGGAAATTGTTCATCCGCTCGGCATGCCACCCGGGGTTGAGCTTTTTCGCCCATTCGGGATTGGTCGGCATGTTGCCGCGATAATCGATGTAGCTCGGGGTACGCTGGAAGACGGTGAGCTGCTTGGCGTACTTGCCAAGATTGGGCACGCACTGGATGGCGGTCGCGCCGGTGCCGATGATTGCAACGCGCTTGTCCTTGAGCTTGTCCAGCACCGGATTGTGCCAATCACCGCCAGTGTAGTCATAGTCCCAGCGCATGGTGTGGAAGGTGTGGCCCTTGAAGCTCTTGAGCCCCGGGGTGCCAGGGAACTTTGGCCGGTTGAGCGGGCCTAGCGCCATGATGACGAAGCGCGCCTTGATGCTGTCGCCCTGCTTGGTGTGGATCTGCCAGCGCAGGCTCTTCTCGTCCCAGCGCAGGCTGTCGGCTGTGGTGCCGAACAGCGCATGGTCATAAAGCCCGAAGTGGCGGCCAAGACTCTGGCAATATTCGAAGATTTCGGTGCCGTAGGCGTAGCGGTCCTTCGGAATGTAATTCATTTCCTCGAGCAGCGGCATGTACGTGTAGCTCTCGACGTCGCACTGCACGCCAGGATAGCGGTTCCAGTACCAGGTGCCGCCGAAATCGCCGCCGCGATCGATCACCCGGATGTTTTCGATGCCTGCCTCGCGCAGCCGCCCTGCCGCGATCAGCCCGGCAAAACCTCCGCCGAGGATGACCACGTCGATCTCGTCGTTGACCGGCTCGCGCGGCGGCAGCTTCTCGTAGGTATCGAAATGGAAGAAGTCCTCGAACTCGCCAGTGATCTCGACATATTGCGCGAAGCCTTCGGCGCGGTGGCGTTTCTGCCGCTCTTCCTCATAGCGCGCGCGCAACGCTTCGACATCGACATCGGGGGTTTCGGTGGCGCCGCAGCTCATGAAATTGGGATTGGCGTTCATTTCAGCCGGTGACCTTTTCGGGAAGCACCGCAGTATGCAGCGGCGCTTCCATCTTATGAATTTCGGGGAGGACTTCGCGGGCGAACAGCTCAATGCTCGCGGCGCATGCCTCATGCGGCATCGTGCCGAAATTGGGAACGATGGTGATTTCCGAGAACGAACAGGCTTCTTGCGCCGCCTTGATCCGCCGGATCACTTCGTCAGGCGTGCCGATCATCAGATTGTCTTCGTGATAGCCCGATGGACGCGCGACGTTTTTTGCCGGCTCGCCTGCGACGGCGGCGGCCAGGATCGCGGTCGCCGCGCCCTGGCGGTCGGCATAGGCCTCATAGCCTTTGATCCCGATGAAGTTCGACGGGTCGGCAAAGCCATAGTGCAGGTTGACGTCGCGGTTGGCCTCGAACACCCATTGGTCGGACCGGTCGAGTTCGGAGGCATTGGCGGCGCAATAGAGGAACAGCACGTTCTTCGGCTGACATGGCCCCATGCCTTCTTCGGCACGGAACTGATTGACGGCGCGGACGTCTTCGCAGGCCTTGTCGAGCGGCTTATTGCCGACAAACAGCGGGCGCAGGCCCTTTCGCGAGAGGATTTCGAGCGATTCCCGCGTCGCCGAAGAGCCGTAGATGCGGCTCAGCAGGTCCTGGCTCTTCGGCGCGGGGCGGATCGAGGTTTCGGGCACCTGGAATATCTCGCCATCGTAGGAAAAACGCTCCTGGCTGAAGGCGAGATTCAGGATGTCAAGCGTCTCGTTGAAGCGCTGGCGGCTTTCTTCACGAGGGATGCCCAGCGCTTCAAACTCATTGCGCGCCACGCCGCGGCCGAGCCCGATAGTTTCGTAGCGCCCGTTCGACAGAGTATCGAGGAAGG
>JBDSSP010000033.1:0-6018 GCA_039928735.1 Novosphingobium sp.
CGCAGGGCTGCAATAAGCTTTGCATAATGAAATGCGTCTCATGGGGAAATTGTCATGAAAGTATTCGGAGCGCTGCTCTCGCCGTTTGTTCGCAAGGTCTGCGTGGCGGCAGCGGAAAAAGGCATGGCCTACGAACTGGTCCTGTCGAGCCCCGGCGGTCCGGATCCCGACTTCGTTACCGCCAGTCCCTTCGGCAAGATTCCGGCCATGAAGGATGGCGACTACACGCTGTGCGATTCGACCGCCATCGTGACCTATATGGAGGCCAAACAGGCGGCTCCCGCCTTGCTCCCGGCTGAGGCCAAAGCGCGCGGGCAAGCAATGTGGTTCGATGAATTCGCCGATACGATCTTCGCCGCATCGGGCCTCAAGATCCTGTTCAACCGGCTGGTCGCGCCGCGGCTGCTCAAGCTGCCCCATGACGAGGCCATTGCCCTGCAAGGCGAGGCGGAATTGCCGCGCATTCTCGATTATCTTGAAAGCGTCGCTCCGGCCAGCGGCTGGCTGGTTGGTGAATTCACACTCGGAGATATTTCCGTCGCCTCGATGCTGCGCTCGCTAAGCTATGTCGGCCACGGCCCCGATACGGCGAAATATCCCGCAACGGCGGCCTGGTATGAAAGGGTCACAGCGCGGCCTGGTTGGCAGGCAGTGGCGGAACTGGAGGCGCCAGTCGCGGCGCGGCTGATGCCTAAAGCACAGGCTTTGGCAGGTGAAACAGGTCAATGAATTGAAGCGCTAGCGATTCATCGCCGGTCACGCTGAGACCGAACCCGGACAGGTCCTCGGGGGCGACTTTGCCATAAACCAGCCGCCGCAACGGCCCCGTCGATGGCGCAGAAATAACAAAGCGGGCGTCACCATCTTCACTGCGCTCGACCTTGAAGCGGCTATCCGCGACGCTGACGCGGAATGTGTCGCCGGCAATTCGGATTGTGCCTTCCACCGCCAATCCCGCCGCCGCATCGGCATCGAACAGCGCCCGCATGCTCAACATCAAGGCGGCGGAAGATGTCGGCAAACTTCGGTCCCACCCGGGCATGGCGAACGACCACCGGCACATCTCCAGTAACAGCCCGTCGGCGGATTGCCCCAGCGGCGTCAATTCATAGACCTGCGACGCAGCGGGCGGCGCGAGCTGTCGGCGGCGCACCAATCCCGACTGTTCCAGGCCTTCCAGCCGCGCGGTCAACACCTTGGCGCTGATCGAGGGCAGTCCGGCGCGAAGGTCAGTGAAGCGGCGGGGCCCAAACATCATCTCGCGCATTACCAGCGCAGACCAGCGCTCACCGATCAGTTCGAGGGCGAATGCGGCGCCGCAAGCGTCGTCGTACCACTTGCCGTGCGTTGAGGTTTCTTTTTGTAACTTCACCGTTGCTAATAGTAACTCATTGCTGCACGTAGATGCAAGGGGCGATTCGCAATCAAAGGAACATGCGGCGATGACCAGAATGATTTTCGTCAATTTGCCGGTCAACGATCTCAAGCTGTCGATGGCGTTTTATGGGGCGCTCGGATTTGCCAACAATCCGAATTTCACTGACGAAACTGCCGCCTGCATGGTGATTTCGGATACGATTTTCGTCATGCTGCTGACACACGACAAGTGGAACACGTTCACGTCCCGGCCGATCCCCGCACCCGGATCGAGCGAAGTGATGAACTGTCTGAGCTGCGAGAGCCGTGACGAAGTCAACCAGCTCGCCGAAATGGCCGGATCGAATGGCGGAACCGCGGAGATTAACCCGGCGCAAGATCACGGCTTCATGATGAGCCGCAGCTTCGCCGATCCAGACGGTCATGTCTGGGAAGTGATGTGGATGGACCCGGCAGCAGTCCCCGCAGCGGAATAGCCGGAATGAAGCCGGGAGATTGATATGACAGACATCGAAGTTACCGCATTCAGCTGGGTCCCGCCGATGCCGCGCGGTCTGGTGCGAGATTTGCGGGTGCGCTGGGCGCTGGAGGAGATTGGCCTGCCCTACGCAACCCGCCTGTTCGACCGCCGCACCAGCGGGCCGGAAGATCGCATGCCCGAACAACCTTTTGGCCAGGTTCCGGCGTTTCGCGACGGCGACGTCAAGCTGTTCGAATCGGGCGCGATCTGCCTCTGGCTGGCGCAACGCAGCCACGCGTTGCTGCCGCCTGACGATGCCGGGCGAGCACGCGCGATGAGCTGGACTTTCGCAGCGCTCAACAGCGTCGAGCCCAACATCCTGATGGTGCAATATGCCACGCTGTTCGATCCCGACAAACCGGGCGCGGCTGAATTTGCCCCGACGCTTGAGGGCCGGCTCGATGACCGGCTGCAGCAATTAAGCGACGCGCTGGGCGAGGCGGACTGGCTGGACGGAGTGTTTTCCGTCGCCGACCTGCTGATGGTCAGCGTGCTGCGCCAGATCTCGCGCGGCAAGCGGCTGGCAAAGTTCGCCAGCCTTGCCGACTATGTTGCCAGGGGCGAGGCAAGACCGGCGTTCCAGCGTGCGCTTGTGTCACACATGGGGGATTTCATCGACGACGAACAAGGAGCATAGTTATGTCTTACATCGAAGGTTTCGTCATTCCGGTTCCGAACGCTAACCGGGAAAAGTTCATCAACCACGCTCGCACGAGCGACAGCGTTTTCCTCGACCACGGTGCGAAGCGCGTTCTCGAGTGCTGGGGAGACTATTTGCCCGAGGGCAAGACTACCGATTTCTTCGGCGCTGTTGCTGCCGAAGACGATGAGGCGGTAGTGTTCAGCTGGATTGAATGGCCCGACAAGGCTGCGAAGACTGCGATGGAATCGCAGATGGCTGAATTGATGAAGACCGACGACCGGTTCAATCCCGACAAAAATCCCATGCCGTTCGACGGCAAGCGGATGATTTATGGCGGCTTCGAACCCATCGTCGAGCACGGCAGTCATTCGCCAGATAATTACGTCCAGGGGTTTCTGATCCCGGTTCCCGCCGCCAAACGCGAGGCCTATCGCACGATGGCCGAGGACGTCTGGCCGATGTTCCAGGAGTATGGCGCGGTCCGCGTCGTGGAATGTTGGGACGACGAAGTGCCGGAAGGCAAAGTCACGGATTTCCGCCGCGCGGTGAAGGCCGAGCCGGACGAGAAAGTGGTTTTCTCCTTCATGGAATGGCCTTCACGCGAAGTGTGCGAAAAAGCGCATGACGCCATGATGAAGGATGATCGGATGCAACCCCCAGAAGGTATGGAAATGCCTTTTGACGGCAAGCGTATGGTCTTTGGCGGCTTCACGCCGGTAGTGACGATGGGAGAATGAATATGGCAAATCCAACTGGCGGCTTCATCTGGTATGAACTGATGACCGGCGATCCCGATAATGCGGCGCGTTTCTATGAGGCGGTGGTCGGCTGGAAGTTTTCCACGCAGTCCAATCCGCAGGCGGGCGACATCGACTATCGCCATATCTCGCGCTCGGATAGCGGCGCTGGCGGCGGGGTGCTGCGGCTGACCGAGGACATGACCAGCCACGGTGCGCGCCCGATGTGGGCAGGCTATATCCACGTCGCCGATGTCGACAACGCAGTGGATGCGATCAAGGCGGACGGCGGCACTGTGACAATGCCGCCAATGGACCTGCCAGTCGGCCGCATGGCGATGGTCGCCGACCCGCAGGGTGCGCCGTTCTATGTGATGACGCCAGTCCCGCCGCCAGGCCAGCCTGATGCCAAAAGCGATGTGTTCTCGCCGGATCAGCCCCAGCATGTCCGCTGGAACGAACTGCGCTCCAGCGATCCCGATGCTGCCGTCGCCTTTTATACGAAGCACTTCGGCTGGACGCAGCAGGGCGACATGGACATGGGCCCGATGGGCAAATACCGGTTCATCCAGCACGAAGGCACCGGCATCGGCGCGATCATGGGCAAGCCGGCCGAACTGCCGATGAGCCTGTGGGGCTATTACATCGGCGTCGATGATATCGACCGGGCAATCGAGGCGATCAAGGTCCAGGGCGGCAAGATCATCCATGGGCCGATGGAAATTCCGGGCGGCGAATTTTCGCTCGACGGCATCGATCCGCAAGGTGCAGTGTTCGGCCTTGTCGGTCCAAGGAAGAGCTGAAATGGCAGATTACACCTTCTTCACGCAGCCCATGTCGCGCGGCCAGATCGCGCGCTGGGCGCTGCATGAGGCAGGTGCGGACTATGAACATGTCATCGTTAATCTGGCCAATAGGCCGCCGGAATTGCTAAAGGCCAATCCGATGGGCAAGGTTCCCGCCATTATCCATCACGACAATGGTACCGACCGGGTCGTGACTGAAGGCGCGGCGATCTGTCACTACCTTGCCGAAATGCATCCGCAGGCGGGGCTGTTGCCGCACGATGCCGAAATGGCGGACTATTTCCGCTGGCTGTTCTTCGCGGCGGGGCCACTCGAGTCGGCGATTGTCAGCACGTATCTGGGCTTCGCGCCGAGCCCGGACCAGGAAAAAACCGCTGGCTGGGGCAGCTATGACCGGACCATGGGGACGCTTGAAGCGCATCTCTCGGGCCGCCAGTTCATCGCCGGGAACAGGTTTACCATGACCGACGTTTATGTCGGAAGCCAGCTCGACTGGGGCCTCAATTTTGGCTCGGTGCCGCCCAACGAGGCCTTCGTCGGATATGTCCAGCGGCTGCAGGCGCGCGATGCCTACAAGGCTGCCAAGGCCATCGACAACCGACTGATCGAGGAGAGCCGCAAGTGAGCCACAAGAATATTATCTGCCTCTGGTATGAAGGCGGCGCAGAAGCCGCCGCAAATTTCTATGCGGAGACTTTCCCCGATACGAGCGTCGGCGCGGTCCACCGCGCGCC
Source organism: Novosphingobium sp. (assembly GCA_039928735.1). Taxonomy (GTDB): domain Bacteria; phylum Pseudomonadota; class Alphaproteobacteria; order Sphingomonadales; family Sphingomonadaceae; genus Novosphingobium. Next base: position 4,818 of record JBDSSP010000033.1, read on the forward strand.
CGGCGACTATCCCGATCGCAAGCAAGGCGATGCCCTGACTGTCGACTTCACGGTCATGGGAATTCCTTGCATAGGCCTCAATGGCGGGCCCGCTTTCAAGCACACCGAAGCTTTCTCCTTCCAGGTCATGACCGAGGACCAGAGCGAGACCGACCGCTACTGGAATGCGATCGTCGGCAATGGCGGCGCGGAAAGCCAGTGCGGCTGGTGCAAGGATCGCTGGGGCATTTCCTGGCAGATAACGCCGCGCGCGCTGACCGAGGGCATGATGGCGGGGGGCGAAGCGTCGAAGCGAGTATTCGAGGCGATGATGAAAATGAAGAAGATCGATGTTGCCGCAATCGAGGCGGCATCGCGCGGAGGCTGACCATGTCGCCAGAATTCACTACCTTCATCCATGTCTCGAGGCCGGTCCGGGAGGTCTATGAAGCCATTGCCGACCCCAACCAGTTGTCGCGCTATTTCACAACCGGCGGCGCGCAAGGCAGGATTGAAACCGGCGCGACTGTTACCTGGGATTTCCATGACTTTCCCGGCGCGTTCCCCGTCGAAGTGGTCGAAGCAATCCCGCAGGGCCAAATTGCGCTGCGCTGGGGCGCGAAGGATGCTGACGCGGCCGAGAACTCCATGACCGATGTAACCATCAAGTTCGAGCCCACCCCGGACAACCGAACCAAGGTTTCGATCAGCGAAAGGGGCTGGAAGCAAACCGACAAAGGCTTCGCGGCGTCCTACGGCAATTGCATGGGCTGGTCCCAGATGCTCTGTGCGCTGAAAGTGTGGCTCGAACACGGTATCAACTTGCGCGAAGGTGCCTACAAGTGAGGCGGAATACGATCCGCAAGCCTGAAGGCAATCAATGCTAATTCTCTACGGCCATCCTTTTTCTTCTTACACCTGGAAAGCGCTGATCGCTCTTTATGCCAGCGACGTGCCGTTCGAGGTGCGCGCGGTCGATGCGCAGTATCCCGAGCACATTGCCGCTGTCCAGGCCGCCTCGCCGCTCGGCAAATTCCCGCTGCTGGAAGATGGCGAGATCCAGATTTTCGAGGCCACCTCGATCATCGAATATCTCAACATCCGCCATCCCGGCCCCGAAGTGCTGATCCCCAACGACCCCGCTGCCGCTGTCGGCATGCGGATGCTCGACCGGGTGTTCGACAACTACGTGATGACGCCAATGTCGGCGATCGTGCAAGAG
>JBDSSP010000034.1:0-12805 GCA_039928735.1 Novosphingobium sp.
AGATTGCCACCTTTCCCAATTGCTTCGCACACCCTACATGCTGCTCCACAATGGCCCGCCCAACCCACGCAGCATTCGACAAGAAGAAGATCGTCGCCGAAAACCGGCGGGCGAAGTTCGACTATTATATCGAGGATACTTTCGAGGCGGGGATCATGCTGACTGGGACCGAAGTGAAGTCGCTTCGCTTTGGCGAGGGCTCGATTGCCGAAAGCTATGCCGAAGTCCGCAAAGGCGAAGTCTGGCTGGTGAACAGCAATGTCCCCGAATTCAGCCACGGCAACCGCTTCAACCACGAGCCCAAGCGACCGCGCAAACTGTTGCTGCATGAGCGCGAAATCGCCAAGTTCCATGGTCAGGTTGAGCGCAAGGGCATGACCCTGGTGCCGCTCTCGATCTATTTCAACAGCCGCGGCCGCGCCAAGGTCGAGCTGGCGCTTGCCAAGGGCAAGAATGCGGCGGACAAACGCCAGACGGTCAAGGAGCGAGACTGGAAGCGCGAACAGGGCAGGATTATGCGGGATCACGCATGAGCACGATGATTTCCCGGATGGGGAGCTGGGTCCAGCGGCATACACCAACCCGCCAGCAGCTTGAAAAGAGCCGTTGGCTGCGCCCGGTAGCGCACCTGATCCTGCGCTCAGATCTGTGGCGCTTCAATCGCCGCTCGGTGCCGCGCGGGGTGGCGCTGGGGCTGTTCGTCGGAGTGATGATTCCGCTTGCCCACTTCGTCGTTGCCGCATTCCTCGCGGTCTTCGTGCGGGCCAATATTCCCGCCGCGATGCTGGCGACCTTCATCGGCTTTCCGGTGATCTATGTCGGTCTGGTGGCTTTGGCCTACAAGATCGGCAACTTCCTGCTTCATGTCGATGCGATGACCCAGATCCAGCCTATTTCCAACGCCATGCAGACCACCCAGACCGATCACTTGCTGCAAAACCTGACCGGTGCGGGGCTCTCCACAGCTTTCGGGTTGTTCGTCATCGCCACGGTCCTGTCTTCTCTTGGCTATCTGATCACCAGCGTCGCGTGGCGCATGCGGGTTGCCCGCAAGCGGCAGGCGCGGCTGCAACAGGGCAAGGCGCGGCAGACGAGTCAGGCTGCCAAATGAGCACAGACACCGTACCGGCATCATCTGGCGCTCTTCCATCAGGGAAAAATCCCCGCCTGGCCGAAGCGGCTGTGGTTGCGGCAGCCTTCGCACTCAGCGCGGCCGTGCTGTGGTTTGTCACGCACGAATTGCTGGTGGTGCTGGGCTTTGGCTGCGGGCTGCTCGTAGTCGGCGGTATGATCCTGGCTCTCCGCCGCACGGACCCGGCCGAACAAGCCCCGGCGCTGGCCTTGCCCGACTGGTCGGTTACAGTCGCCGCAATTGACCGAGGCGACGCGGGGATCGCAATCACTGACCGCGCCGGCAGGCTGGTCTGCGCCAACGGCTGCTATGAAGCCTGGTTCGGCATTTCGCATGCTCCGCCGCTGCTGCCAGTTGATGAGGCCTCGCTCGAGCGACTCGCCCGTGCGGCCCGCGCGGCTTGGCGAGATGGGGCCGGCAGCGCGGACTTGCTCGATAGCCCACCTGGTCAAGCCAATGCAGGTCGCTGGCGTGCAGAAGCCAAGCGTTGCGGGCGCGGTGAGGATTTCGTGGTCTGGCGCTTCCTGCCGATCATAGCTGCCGATATCACTGCTGAACTGGCTGGCCAGCTTGAAGGCAAACTCGGCCGCGCGCTGTCGCAGGCTGGCATCGCCGCCGCGATTGTCGATCCGGCTGGCATGATCACTGCTGCGAGCCAAGGCTTCGCACTGCGCGCCACTGGCGATCCGCAGGCGGCAGTTGTCGGCAAGGAGTTCGTCTCTTATCTGCTGCAGGAGGAAGCCGACCGCTTTATGTGGGCGCGCGAAGGCCGCCAGGGGACTCCGCTTACGCTGTATTACCTGCCGCTGACTGACGCCGATGCGCCCGGCGATCCCGATCCGGCCAAGACCGCCTCGCTACTATTGCTCGCCGATGGCGGTGCCGGTCTGGGAGGCGGCGGCGGCGAAACCGGCACCGCCGCGCCGCATCTCGAATCGCTGCTTGCCCAGCTGCCACTCGGCCTCGCCATGGCAGACCGCGACGGACGGCTGCTGTTCGCCAATGCCGCCTTCATGCGCGCGGCCCTGCGCGAAGGTGAGCCACCACCAACCTACCCGACCGATCTGGTGGTGCAGGAAGATAAGGGACCCGTGTCGGACGCGATCCGCCGCTTCGCGCTCGGCCCGGTCGCTTCGGGGGATATCGCGGTGCGACTCAAGAACCAGCCCGACGAACCGGTCTCGCTGAGCCTTGCCGGCGTGCGCGGGCTGGGCGAGGCGGCAGTGCTGCTCGGGTTGACCGACACAACGGTCGAAACCCGGCTGAAGCGCCAGGTTGCCCAAGCCACCAAGATGCAAGCCGTCGGCCAGCTAGCAGGCGGCGTCGCGCATGATTTCAACAATGTGCTCACTGCCGTGCTTGGCACCTGCGATCTGATGCTGATGCGCCACATGCCCGGCGACAGCGACTATGACGATATCCAGCAGATCCGCGCCAATTCCAACCGCGCGGCTTCGCTAACCCGGCAGCTTCTCGCCTTCTCGCGCCAGCAGACGCTGCGCCCTGAACTGCTGCAACTCCCTGACGTGGTGAGCGAAATCTCTCACATGCTAAAGCGTTTGATCGGCGAGAAGATCCACTTCGCAGTGCGCCATGATCGCGATCTGGGGCCAGTTCGCGCCGATCCGTCCCAGCTGGAGCAGGTCATCGTCAACCTCGTGGTCAATGCCCGCGATGCCATGCAGGGACGGAGCGATGGTTCTGGCAAACTTACACTGACGACCCGCCGCATCACGCCATCTGACGTCCGCGAAATGCGCACCGATGTTATGCCACAGGGCGAATATACCGCGCTGATCGTCGAAGACACTGGCGGCGGCATCGCGCCGCAGCATCTCGGCAAGATCTGGGAGCCGTTTTTCACCACCAAGGAACAGGGGCGGGGCGGCCAGATGGGCGGCACTGGGCTTGGCCTGTCGACCGTTTACGGCGTGGTCAAGCAATCGGGCGGTTACATTTTTGCCGACAGCGAACTGGGCAAGGGCACGAAGTTCTCGGTCTATCTGCCAGTCCATCATGAAACCCAATCGGCCAGCCCTGGCCGCCCCGAGCCTGTGGCTGTGCCCACCCAATGGGCCGGCGGCGGCAACATTCTGCTGGTCGAAGACGAAGACCCGGTCCGCATGGTCGCCGAACGGGCCCTGGTCCGCGCCGGCTATCAGGTCACTCCGGCGCGCGATGGCGAGGAAGGACTGGAAAAACTGCTCGACGCGATCCGCGATGGCGAAGTGTTCGATATGGTCGTATCCGACGTCGTCATGCCGACAATGGACGGCCCCGCCATGGTGCGCGAAATGCGCAAGCTGGTGCCCGATCTGCCGGTATTGTTCATGTCAGGCTATGCCGAGGAGCAGCTGCGCTCGCAGATCGCCATCGACGATGTCCAATTCCTGCCCAAGCCATTTTCGGTGCAGCAGCTGAGCGACAAGGTGGGCACAGTGCTGGCAGGCGGTCTGGTTGTGCCGGGATAACCGCGCGCACGTGTCCGCCACGCCCGGCGCTATTCCATATCCGGAACCATCCGTTGCGCTGAATGTTTTGCCTTGACGGATTGACTGCAATCGCAGCTCTGCGCGCTTGAAACGGAAGCCCGAAAATTTGGCACGGAACCAGCAATGGATAACGCCGCAGCCCGGAGGACTCTATCTGCCGGGCTGCGATATCTGGGTCGATCCGTCACAGCCGGCCGGGCGCGCGTTGATTACCCACGGCCACGCTGATCACGCTCGCGGCGGTCATGGCTCAACCGTGGCAACCGCAAACGCTCGAGCTTCAATTCGGATTACACCTTCGGCTGCTGGACAGCGCCGCGGGACGAGGGCGGGACGCTATTGCCAGTGGGCAAGGCCTACTCCGGCTTCTGCGACGAGGAGCTCAAATGGCTCGAAAGCTTCGTGCGGCGCAACACGGTGGCCAAATTTGGTCCGGTGCGGGAAGTGACAAAGACGCTGGTGTTCGAAGTCGCCTTCGATGCGGTACAGGCCAGCACCCGGCACAAGTCAGGCATCGCCATGCGCTTTCCCCGCATCTCGCGCATACGCAAGGATAGGCCCGCCGACGAGGCCGACCTGATCGAATACTTGCGCCGACTGGTCACGTAGTGGCGCGGAGGTCAGTTCGATCTATCTTGACAACTGGCCGCGAAGCCCGCCGCCGGGAAATTCGGCGTTATGCACGTTGACGTAGTAGCCAGAGGGCGTCGCCTTCAGCTTTTGCGCCAGATCTGCACTAACCGCGATGCAAGCCTTGGACATGCCATTGGCAGGCGCGGCGAGCATGACAACCGGACCCCCGTTCTGGCCGACTGCCCCTGCGTGAATATGCGCTGCCGTCGGAGCGGTGAGATTTGCCACATGCAATTCATAGCAGAGCTGGGTGTGCCCCGGGTTAAGCGTAGCGGCGAAGGTCCCGGTCGCGTCGGGATCACCCGCTGGAACTTCCGCCGAACCAGATAGATTCGCGGAAAGTTTCATCCCGCCGGTCATTGTCGCGGCGCTGGAGTGCGCGCGAGTTGCATGGCTGGTCGGCTTCGCGCCGACTGCGGTAGTGACCATAAGCCCAATGGCTGAAACTGCACAAGCAGCAGAGAAGCGTATTTGCATGACTGGTTACTCCTGTTGTTAGGCATGTGTAACACTCGCTGGCGACCCTGGTTCCCTAAACACCAGAAATCCGGTTACCCGGCGTCATTCACTGGGCGCGCTCGCCTTGATGGCGAGGGCATGGACGCGCTGGCCCGGTATGTCCCCCAGGGCCGCGTTGACCATGCGCTGGCGCTGGAGCCGTGAGACTCCGGCAAATGCTGCGCTCTCTATCTCGACAGTGAAATGCGATTCGCCGCTGCCGTCGTACCCGGCATGGCCATGGTGGCTTGCCGAGTCGTTGATCACTTCGAGGCTAACCGGCGCGAAGGCCTGCCTGAGGAGGCGGGTGATCTCATCGGCGATTTTGGGGGCGGGGGGCTGGGACATTTTAACTCCTTGGGCTTCACTTCTAGCGGAATGCGCGCCATTTGAAACTCCGTGCAACACGATCGATTCCATGGCCGCCGCGATGCGCAGGGCCGGCAATGCGGCTGGCCAGGCTGCGACGAACCCGGCGAATTCCGCGCGCCCGGCATCCGTTCGCCCGGATTCGATGGTCCCGGCGACTATCGCTGGTTCTGCCTCGACCATGTCCGCGCGTTCAATGGCGATTACGATTATTTCGCGGGGATGAGCAGCGAAGAGATCATCCGTGCCCAGTCGCCAATCCACGGCTGGGAGCGCGAAACACGCGCCTTCAGCCCCACCGCCGGGATCGACGCGATGCCGCGCTGGGCCGATTTCACCGATCCGCTGGAGGCGATTTCGGCGCGGGCTCGCGCGCGGGTTCGGACGACGGGCCTGCGCAAGGACGGCCGGGCCGTGACAACCGACGAACGCCGTGCGCTCGATGTCCTGGGGCTGCCGATCGATGCCGACCGGCGCGCGCTTCGGACTCGTTATTCGGAACTGGTCCGGCGCTATCACCCGGACCGTAACGGCGGCGATCGCAGCTTCGAGGCTCGGCTGCAGGGAGTGGTCGAGGCCTACCAGTTACTGCGCATGGCTGCGGCCTTCGGCTGAATTCAGAATTCCCCCGCCGCGTCCCACAGCCGCGTCAGTTTCTTCGGCGCCACCGCGCGCCAGCTTCGCGTTAGCCAGTCGGCAATCGATTGCCAATCCGTATCGCCGAGATCGAGCCGGATCGCGATCCAGCCGTCGCCGAAATAGGCGGGGCGATAATAGCGCTCGGGGTCCTGATCGATCAGCATAGCCTGCTCTTCGGGGCCGCTAATCTTGACCAGCAGCGCCGTCTTGGCATCGCCGTGGTGGTCAATGCTGACATAGGCGAACTTTTTGCCGCCGATGATCCCGAAACAGGGCATGCCGTGGGAGGCCACTTCGTCTGCTTCTGGCTGCGCCAGGGCCAGCGCGCGGACTTGCGCGACCAGCCAATCGGGATCGCGTTCCCGGCTTACCAGTCTGGCAAGGCACCGGCTGTAGAGCTGGTGTTCGGCAAACAGCACCCGAGCGGCGAGGGTGTCCGCAGTATCGCCGGGCAATACTGCAACGGCAGTCTGGCCGAGCACGGGGCCATCATCGAGTTCGGCGGTGACCAGATGGACGGTGCAACCGGCCCGCTCGTCGCCCGCTTCAAGCGCGCGCTCATGGGTGTGGAGGCCGGGATATTTGGGCAACAGCGACGGGTGAATGTTAAGCATGCGGCCTTCCCAGCGCGAGACGAAGCCGGGGCTGAGGATGCGCATGTAGCCTGCCAGCGCGATAAATTCGGCGCCGCTGGCGCGGATGGCGGTGTCCATCGCCATGTCATGATCCTCCCGCGCCATCCCCTTGTGGGGCAGAACGAAGGAGGGAACTTGCTCGGCTGCGGCGAGTGTCAGCCCGGCGGCATCAGGGTTGTTGCTAGCTACCAGCACGATCTCGTAGAGGCAGTCATCCGCACGGGAAGCATAGAGCAGGGCGGCCATATTGGTGCCGCTGCCAGAGATAAGCACGGCGACTTTGGCGCGGTCAGGCAAGGTGGACAGCTTCCCACTTTTTCCGCGCGCTCCATGCTTCGGCGCTGCCTGCCACGGTGCAGCCGCGCTCGCCTGGCTTAACTTTACCGATGGCGAAAACCGTCTCTCCCGCCGCCACAAGATCGCGAACCACGCCCGGAGCATCGTCTGGCGACACCGCCAGTACCATGCCGACACCGCAGTTGAAGGTGCGCGCCATTTCGCCCGGCTCGATGTGGCCCTGCGCCTGGAGGAAAGCCATCAGCCGCGGTTGTTCCCAGCTATCCGCGTCGATATGCGCGTGCAGGCCCTGGGGTAGCACCCGAGGCACGTTTTCGAGCAGGCCGCCGCCCGTGATGTGGGCGAGGGCGTGGATGCGGCCCGTGCGGATCACCGGCAACAACGATTTGACATAAATCCGCGTCGGCTCGACCAGATGATCAATCAGCAGCCGGTCGGGATCGAACAGGGCGGGGCGGTGCATCCTCCAGCCGAGGTCGTCCGCCAGTCGCCGCACCAGCGAATAGCCGTTGGAATGGATGCCCGAGCTGGCCACGCCCAGCAGCAAGTCGCCAGCCGCGACCCAGTCACCCGTCAGTTGCTGCCCGCGTTCGACCGCCCCGACGCAAAAGCCGGCGAGGTCATAGTCGCCGCCCGCGTAGATTCCCGGCATCTCCGCCGTTTCCCCGCCGATCAGCGCGCAGCCGGCGAGTTTGCAGCCCTGGGCGATCCCTGCCACGACTCGCACGGCGTCATCCGGCATCAATTTGCCTGTCGCGTAATAGTCGAGGAAAAATAGCGGCTCTGCGCCCTGCACGATCAGATCGTTGACGCACATCGCCACCAGATCTTCGCCGATCCGGTCGTGCCGATCGTAGTCGATCGCCAATTTGACCTTGGTGCCAACGCCATCGTTTGCCGCGACCAGCAGCGGGTCCTTGTAACCAGCCGCCTGCAGATCGAAAAAGCCGCCAAAGCCGCCCAGTTCCGCGTCTGCGCCGGGCCGGGCAGTCGATTTGGCGAGCGGGCCTATCGCTTTCACGAGGGCGTTTCCCGCAGCGATTGAGACACCGGCCTGCTCGTAACTGTAGGCCTTTGGAGGAGGATTGTTTGACATAAGCTGCCGCCTATCCTTTTCGTGCTTGGAATTCCACGGCTGTTTCGGCAAAAGGCCCCCTGTTTTCCCCCATGACAGTTGCACCCCGCCCATCAAACCTGCGCCAATGGCGCCCCGGCCCTTGGGCTCAGCTTCTGATCGCGCTGTCACTGGCGCTCGCTTCGGCACTGGCATTGATCGGCCCGGACCGACTCATCGCACAGATTGAGGGTGATCGCGGCTTCGTTCCGGTTGCCACCTCGAGCGACATCCAGATCGGCGGCATCGAGGTCGAGACTACGGGCAAGGATGCCAACGAAGCCCGTCAAAACGGCTGGAAACTGGCGCAGCGGATGGGTTGGCAAATGCTCAAAGGCCCGAACATGAGCGACGACCAGATTGAATCAATGGTCGCTGCTGTGGTTATCGAACACGAGCAGATTGGCCCGCATCGCTATATCGCCAAACTGGGCGTGGTGTTCGATCGCGAGAAGGCGGGGCAGTTTCTCGTCAGCAATCAGGGCGGCAACGCCATTTCCCGTTCTGCGCCGTTGCTAGTGATCCCGGTACTCTATTCGGGCGGGGTGGCGCAGGTTTTCGAAGTGCGCAACGCCTGGCAGAAGGCTTGGGCGGAAGCGCGGGTGGGCAATAGCTCGGTCGATTATGTCCGGCCGACCGGCGCGGGCGGCGATTCGCTGATTCTTACCGCTGGCCAGCCCGGCCGGCGGAGCCGCCTGTGGTGGCGCACTGTGCTGAACCAATTTGGTGCATCCGACGTCATTTCGCCAGTCGCCCGGCTCGAGCGGCAATGGCCCGGTGGACCGGTGCGCGCCACCTTCACCGCGCGCTATGGACCCGACAACACCTATCTCGACAGCTTCGCCTTGACCGCCAATGACGAGACCGGAGTGCCGGGCATGCTCAATCAGGCTATCGAGCGGCTAGACCGGATTTACAGCGATGCGGTGGTTCAGGGGCTGCTCCGGCCCGATCCAACACTCTATTCCGATCAGCAGACCATGGATGCCGCACTCGCGTCATTGGTCGCGGCGATCCAGCCCAAGACGGTGACCGGCGATGTCCCGGCGGCAACTGCAAGCGGCACGAGTCCTGACGGCGCAGCCAGCGAAGCGCCGCCGCGCGAAGCAGCCGTCAGCAGCTATACCGTGCAATTCGCTTCGCCCGATGCGCAGGCAGTAGACGCTGCGCTGGGTGCGGTGCGGAGCGCGGCCGGAATCAAGAGCGCGGCAACGTCGAGCATCGCGATCGGCGGCACCTCGGTGATGCGCGTAAGCTATGCCGGCGAGTTGGGCGAGCTGGCGGCGGCGCTGCGCGCACGCGGCTGGCAAGTTACTGTTGGCAGCAATTCGCTGAGCATCAGGCGTTAGTTTCGTGACACAGATTGCATTGCCTCTTGCCTCTGCCGGTAGCGCGGGGCCGTCGCGAATCGTGTCAGGCAATGCCAACGCGGACATAATCGAAGCCTTAGCCAAACCCGAAGCTTGGCCCTTCCGCACCGCAGTTCTCAGCGGACCGCCTCGCTCGGGCAAGTCGCTGCTTGCCCGCTGGTTTGCCGATAGCGGGCTCGGCGAGGCCATCGATGACGCCGATAGGGTTGACGAGACCGAACTGTTCCACAGCTGGAACCGCGCGCAGGAAAACGGCAGGCCGCTGCTGCTGGTGAACAGCCGTGCAGATGGAACCGGGGAAGGGGCGTGGCGCATCGCTTTGCCCGATCTTGCCTCACGAATCGGCGCGGCACTTCATCTTGAAATCGGCGCGCCCGATGATGACATGCTGGCCGAACTGATTGCGCTGCATGCGGAGATGCACGGACTGGTGCTTGACGATTCTGCCGCAGCATACCTTGTCCCGCGGTGCCAGCGTAGCCACCTGGGCGTTGAACGGCTGGTCGCGGAAATCGACCGGCTTAGTCTGGAGCGCAAGGCGGCGCCGACTATGGCAATCTGGCGCGACTCGCTGGAAGCTATAGTGGGTGCCGATCAGCCGCGCTTGCGTTAGGAGGCAAATGGTGGGTAAATCGGCACCATGTTAAGGAAACTGAACGCCTATCTGGATTCAATCGTAGCGCGCGATCCCGCGCCGCGTTCGCGCTGGGAGGTCTTGCTCTATCCGGGTTTGTGGGCCGTGGGCTGGCACCGGGTGGCGCACTGGCTGTTCGGGGCTAAGCTTTATTTCCTGGCCCGCGCCGTTAACCACCTGTCGCGATTCCTGACCGCTATCGACATTCATCCGGGCGCCAAAATCGGTCGCCACCTGTTTATCGACCACGGTTTTACCGTGATCGGTGAAACAGCCGAAATCGGTGATGATGTTACGATTTACCAATGCGTTACTCTTGGGGGAACCAATCCGACGAACGGTGTCGGCGGCAAGCGCCATCCGACCCTGCAAGATAATGTGATCGTCGGTTCGGGCGCGCAAATTCTCGGGCCTATCATCGTTGGCCAGCGCGCGCGCATTGGTGCCAATGCGGTGGTAACCGAGGATGTGGCTGAAGGCGCGACCATGGTCGGGGTGAGGGCGCGCTCGACTGTGGTTCCGGCGGAGACCTACCAGAAGGACTTTATGCCCTATGGCACGCCGTGCTCGGACAAGTTCGACCCGGCGACCCAGAAGCTCGAACTCCTCCAGTGCGAGATGGAAGTCATGCAAAAGCGCCTGTCGCAGCTGCTTGAGGAACGCGATTCTGCGGCGGCGAAGGAAAGCGTCGGGCGCAAGCGTGGGGGCGGCAAGTCGGCTTGAGCGCGACCATAACGCCCTTTCCGACACCTGCCTCGCGTTTGGCACAGGTTGGCTTCGACCGTCTCGAACTCCAACGCATCCTCGATCTCTATGGCCGTATGGTCGCCGCAGGAGAATGGCGCGATTATGCCATGGACTTCGACCGCGAAGCTGCCTGTTTTTCCGCCTTCCGCCGCGCCGCCGAACGCCCCCAGGCCCGGGTGGAGAAGCGCCCGGCGCTGCGCGGCAAGCAAGGCATGTGGACGCTGTTCGGCGAGGCGGGCCAAGTACTGAGGCGCGGGCATGAGCTGGCGGGTGTGCTGTTTGTGATCGAGCGGCGGTTGTTGAAGGTGGTGGTGGGGTGAGGGGCAGGGAGGGGAGTGATTTGCGCGGGCTTCGCAATTTGAGCCTTCTTGACATGTAGGAATGTTTATGATTTGTTCCATCCTTTCAAATGGAGCCGAACATGACGAACACTTCGACTGCAACTGAAGAAAAATCCGCAGAAAGCCTCGCATTCGTGCATTGGCTCCGCACTGGCCAGAGCCTTTCCGCTGCTCAATGGGGTACTCTTCAAGAGCGCAAATACAACCATAACCACGACGAGCTTGGTAAATTTACGTTCTCTGGCGGGCAGTCGATTGGTCATAATGCGGTGTTTCATTCATGGACAGCGCATCCAACTGGCGCCACCGCCACACGGCCAAGTTCAACAGCAAGAACACCTGATGCCCGTCTGCCTCATGTGCCGCATCCGACTGGCCATACGGCCGCAAACCGGGCTGCGGCTGCACATCCCGCGAGTCCGAGCCCTTTCACGCAAGTGGGCACACATCCTGCCCGCGTTTACAGGACAAAGGCTGGAGCGGCGATCATCGATCCTCGTTCGGGCCAGCCGATGTTGGTCCCGGTAGGTGTTTCGATTCGGAATACTGCACGGGAAGGCCAGTTCTTTGGCTCATCGATTAATCGAGAGATTATGGCTATTCCAGCGTTTTCTCCTAGTGGGAGAATGGATTTTCAGAGAACCTACAGCACTCTTCGCGACAGACAGGGCACCACCTTGATTGATCAAAGGTTCATCGCGATAGGTAATTACAATTTTGGTGTTTATGCAGCTGCATCGGGAATGTCTCTTGATCGTGCCCTGAGCGGCGCAGCGAAGATATACTTTCTCCAGACCCTACACACGCATGGAAATAAGAGAAATGAAAGTCTGATTGCGAGCGGATATCGCGACTATATTAACGGTAATATTGGAGATTGATTATGAAATTTCCGATATTTGGAACGGAGGATATTTATTTATCTAAGAAAAGAATAATATTGTATTGCGTATACTATACCATAGTAACATATACATTATCATTTTCATATACAATTTATGATGAAGGCGGGTATACACCGATAGATTCGTTCATTTATTCATTTATGGTAGTTTCTTTTTTAATATGTTTTATGTGTACTATTTTTGCAATTGCAATTGTCGATACAATTTTAGGAAATTTTGATCTAACGAATATGAAGTTTTTGAATCTAACTTTATTTGGAATTTCCTTTGTTAACTCCATGTTATATTTGGCATTTTACTATTATGCATTGAGCAGTGCTGACGATCCGCTGGATATGCGTTTGGTTCTATTTATTGCCCCCCCATTTTTTATTTCATCTCTTATTTGCTTGGTTCTGTAGGGCATCGTTCCAAAAGCGAGGATCGATCGAGGCTGAGGGCGGCATTGATGCTGACTCTCCGCTCACCCCCCAGCCTTCGCCAGCATCCCCATCGCATGCATCGATTGGTCCATGCCGTTGTTGAACACGCTATCCCCACTGCGGTCGCTAATCTTGGCCCAGTTGGCGGCAAAGCCTTCGACGGTGCGTTCGTCCGCGCCCAGCAGGACACCTTCGTTCATCGTCACCCAGGCGCTCTGGCAGACGCCGCCGCCCGCACCGACGATGGCGTTGGAAGGCGCGTCGTCACTGACCAGGAACAGCGCGGCGGGGGTGACGTTTTCAGGGTTGAACGCCTTGAAGGCTTCCTCGGGGAAGATGTCCTGCGTCATCCGAGTGCCTGCGGTCGGGGCGAGCGAGTTGACGCGGATGTTGAACTTGGCGCCTTCCAAATGGAGCGTCTTGGCGAGGCCGACAATGCCGAGCTTGGCTGCGGCATAGTTCGCCTGGCCAAAATTGCCGCCGAGGCCCGATGACGAGGTGGTCATCAGGATACGGCCATAATTCTGCTCGCGCATGGTTTCCCACACTGCCTTGGTGGCGAAGGCAGTGCCGAGCA
>JBDSSP010000035.1:0-9936 GCA_039928735.1 Novosphingobium sp.
TATTGTCGGGCGCAAGCCAAGCCCCGAAGTAATTGCCTTGCATGAAGTCAATGGCTGCAATGTCTGGGGCATGGTGGAGGATATCCGGCCCTGGCTGAAAGCTGCAGACATGGCTCTCGTGCCGCTCAATATTGCCCGCGGCGTGCAGAACAAGGTGCTTGAGGCGATGGCGATGTGCCTGCCAACCGTTCTGACCCCCGGCGCGGCAACCGGAATCGGGGCGAACAATGGCAAGCAACTGGTGATTGCGGAAAGCGACGAAGAACTCGCCCATGCGGCCATCAAGCTGCTGCAGGATACTCGCCGGGCCCGAATCAAGGGCCTCGCTGCCCGCAACTTCGTCTGCGATCATGCCAATTGGCAATCGGCACTGGCGCCACTGCTGGACATCGTGGGCGTGAAGCGGCGCGCGACGCGCAATGCTGCCTAGCGGACAGGTGGCGATGTCGCCCGGCCTTGGCCAAGGGCTGCACCCGCCACTCTCGTGGCGCCGACCGCTGTTGCTGTTGGGGCTGGCATGGCTGGCGCTGATCGTCCTGCTTCGGGCGGACTGGACCGCAATGGCTGACCAGTGGTGGAACATTTCGACCTATAACCATGTGTTGTTGATTCCCCCGATCATTGCGTGGCTGGTCTGGCAGCGGCTGGACCAGCTTGGCCAGTTGCAATGCACGAACTGGTGGCCTGGGCTGATGCTGTTTGCCTCCTCCATGTTGCTGTGGTTGCTGGGAGCGTTCGCTGGGCTGGCGATCATTCGGCAGGTTGGCGCGGTTGCCTTGCTCATAACCACGGCGCTAGCGCTGCTAGGTCCACGCGTGGGTGCCGGCCTTGCTTTCCCGCTAGGCTATATGCTGATGCTGGTCCCGTTCGGCGAGGAACTGGTGGCGCCGATGCAGATGGTCACCGCGGCTATCACCGTTGCCCTGGTTCACGCCAGCGGCATTCCGGCGACAATTGACGGTGTGTTTATCGATACACCTGCCGGGCTGTTCAAAGTGGCCGAAGCCTGTTCCGGCGTGATGTTTCTGGTCGCAATGTTCGCCTTCGGTGTGCTGGCGGCGCATGTCTGCTTCATTTCCTGGCGGCGGCGCATCGGCTTTATGGCCCTTACGCTAGCTGTTCCGGTACTTGCCAACGGCATCCGTGCTTGGGGCACGGTGTTCGCTGCGCAATATGTCGGGGTAAAGCGGGCCGCAGGGTTTGATCATATCATCTACGGCTGGATATTCTTCGCGTTGGTGATTGCCGCAACTCTGGCGCTGGCCTGGCGCTGGTTTGACCGTCCCTTGGGCGAACCAATGATCGACGCCGCTGCGATCAACGCATCTCCATTGCTGGCACGGCTGCAGGCAATGCGCATTGGCACGGCCCCGGCATTGGCGATCGTTGCGGCGGCGACATGCGGAGGCTTGGCCTGGTCAAGCGCCGCTGAACAGCTCGCGGCGCAGCTTCCCCGCCAGGTTGCCCTTCCCGATGTACCCGGCTGGCACCGCGTCAATTATGCTCCGCGGGACTGGTGGGAACCGCGTGCGTCGGGTGCCGATCACCGTCTCCTAGGTCGTTATGCAGATGGTCAAGGCCATCAGGCCGACGTCTTTTTCGCGCTGTATGCGGGGCAGGGCAGGGGACGCAAAGCTGCCGGTTTTGGGGAGGGCGCACTGCGACCTGACAGCGGCTGGGCGTGGCAATCGCATGGTCCGGCAATCGGATGGGGCAAGAGCGATCGTTTGCTTGGCCCATCGCGCGCCTCGCGCGTTGCTTATACCGCCTACCGGACCGGCGATCTGCTGACTGGCAGCGCAGCTCGGTTGAGCCTTGCCAACATGCAGGATCGATTTTTCTTGCGTGCGCGGCCGACCTTGATGTTGATCATTTCCGCTGAAGAGCGGTTTGGCCAGCCCGCTTCGCAATCACTTGCCGCTTTCGCGCAATCCACCGGGCCAATCGGCGACTGGATGGACCGCATCGCCACCGACCGCTAGGCGCTGCCCCCATGTGTGGATTCGCCGGTATCTTTCATCTGTCGACGCCTAAACCAGTCGATCCGGCGCGGGTTGAGCGGATGTGCGATGCGATCGTCCACCGCGGTCCCGACGGGTACGGGGTATGGACGGCGCCGGGTGTCGGCCTTGGCCATCGTCGCCTGTCGATCATCGATATCGCCGGTTCGCCGCAGCCGATGGCATCTACCGACGGCCGGGCAATACTCGTGTTCAACGGCGAGATCTATAACTACCGCGAGTTGCGCGAAGAACTGCGCGCGTCAGGTGCCCAGTTTCACACCGACGGCGATAGCGAAGTCATCCTCGCGGCGTGGCAGAAATGGGGACCGGATTGCTTGCCACGCCTCAGTGGCATGTTTGCCTTTGCGATTTATGATCTCGGGCAGCGCACACTGTTCCTGGCGCGGGACCGGCTGGGTGTAAAGCCGCTGTTCATGGCCCCGTTGAGCGATGGCAGCCTCATCTTCGGCTCTGAGCTGAAGGCCCTGACCGCTCACCCGCTGTTGCGACGCGAAGCCGATCCGCTGGCGGTCGAGGACTATCTGGCTTGGGGCTATGTCCCTGATACGCGCTCGATGTTGAAGGGAGTCAGCAAACTTCCAGCCGGTCATTCATTGTTGCTGCGCCACGATGCGCCAATGCCCGCGGCGCGCCAGTGGTGGGACGTTACGTTCGCGGAGCGGCGCAAGGGCAAGCCAGCCGATCTCGAGGCTGAATTGCTGCATTTGCTGCGGGGTGCAGTCACTTCGCGAATGGTTGCCGATGTACCGCTGGGCGCGTTCCTCTCTGGCGGTGTAGACAGCTCCAGCGTGGTTGCGCTGATGGCTGAAGCGAGCGGCAATCCAGTCAAGACGTGTTCGATCGGCTTCGACGTCGCAGCACTCGATGAGAGCAATTACGCCGCTCAGATCGCGCAGCGCTTTGCGACTGACCACCACAGCCGCATCGTCTCGACCGACGATTTCGAACACATCGATCTGCTTGCCGCGATGTTCGACGAACCCTTCGCGGATGCTTCGGCGCTGCCGACCTGGCGCGTTTGCCAACTGGCGCGCGAAACAGTTACGGTGGCCTTGTCAGGCGACGGGGCGGACGAGGCCTTCGCCGGTTATCGCCGTCACGTGTTTCAGGCGAACGAGGACCGGCTACGCGGGCTGCTGCCGCAGGGCCTCCGCAAGGCGGTGTTTGGCACGCTAGGTGCGGTCTATCCCAAGGCGGACTGGGCGCCGCAGCCCTTGCGGGCCAAGACTACCCTTCTTGCGCTCGCGGCCTCAAGTGACGAGGCCTATGCAAGCTCGGTCTCGGTGACCGGGCCGGAGACGAGGAATTCGCTCTATACCCCGGAGTTTCAGCGGCTGCGCGGTGACTACCGAGCCGAGGACAGTCTGCTTGAGCTGATGCGCGCGGCTCCCGCACGGTCAGGCCTTGACCGTGCGCAATATGCCGACCTCAAGTTCTGGCTGCCCGGCGATATCCTGACCAAAGTCGATCGCACCAGCATGGCCGTCGGCCTCGAAGCGCGTGAACCACTGCTCGATCACCGGCTGATCGAATTCGCCGCAACTCTTCCCGAGGCGATGCGGGTGCGCGGTGGCCAGGGCAAGTGGTTGATGAAGCAGACCATGCGGCGCTACTTGCCAGACGACATTCTCTTTCGTCCCAAGCAGGGCTTCGTTACACCGATCGCCCAGTGGTTGCGCGGGCCGCTGGCAGGTGCTGCGCGCGGCATTAGCGAGAGCGCGGCGCTCGCCCGGACCGGCTGGTTCGAGAGCAGCAAATTGCGGTCTATGGCCGAAGCGCATATTTCCGGGCGCAGCGATGCTTCACGGCTTTTGTGGCAGTTGCTGATGCTCGACAAGTCGCTTGGCCAGCTCGGCATTCTTTGATGGCGCGCATAAATGTGTGCCAAAAATAGCACACAGGGACATTTTCTTGCAGTTCCAGCCGAGCTTGAGGGAACAAGCGAAACGATTGCATGGATGCTCCCCCGAGATGCGCGGATTCGCACCGTGCCAAGCGAAATCCAGCACAAAGCTGGTCTTGTCCGTGCAGCTTGCTGGACCACACATTGAGTCTTTCAACAGGGATTACCACCATATATTGTTGCCACGTTTGATTTCCCCATTTCGTTCAATAATTTGATGCAGGCTGTTATTTAGCTCAGGGCGATCAGGCCCGACTGCCGCCCGATGACCAATCTGGCCGCTTTGCGGCATGATTTGCTCCGATCTGAGACTCGGCGGCTCCGTAGTCAGAACAGAATTCCGTTGCCAAGTCACTGTTCGCAAGCTTAGATTCCAGCTCAGTCAGACATTTATCAAACCTAATCGCTGACGGGGGCGCAATTTGTGGGGGGTCAAAGATGGATCGGCTTTCAGGCGATCTGGATTTCGGAAGGGAAGATGGGTCAAAGTTTGATCCGTCTAACGTTTCGCTGATCAGCAATGAAGAATTCTTGCTGCGCCGTTCGCAAGATCGGCTTGCGCTGCCTGAGCGGCTATTCGCGCTTGAAGAACTCGATGTGCACTATGACAGCGAACAGCGTGCACTGTGGACTTTCATGAATCCAAAGGCGCGGCCAAGCTTTACGCCGCCCATGCTCGACGAATTCGAGCAATGGCAAAGCCTGATCGTGCACGGTTTTGGCCCCGGACTCACGCCGCTCGACTTCCTGATCCTTGGCAGCCGCTCACCCGGCGTTTTCTGTTACGGCGGCGATCTGCAGCTGTTTTCCGAACTTATCCGCAGCGGTGATCGCGATGGCCTCGTGCGCTATGGCAATCGCTGCGTTGAAATTCTCGATCGCAACCTGCGGTCGCTGAATCTGCCGATGCTGACGATCGGGCTGGTGCAGGGGCAAGCGCTGGGCGGCGGCTTCGAAGCGCTGCTGTCATTCGATTTCATCATCGCCGAACGCGGATCAAGCTTCGGACTTCCGGAGACCATGTTTGGCTTGTTTCCCGGAATGGGCGCCCATCCTCTGCTTTCCCGCAAGCTGGGTACGGCCATGGCCGAACGGCTCATTCTGTCGGACGAAACCTATTCTGCGGAAACAATGTATGAGCTGGGCATTGTCCATGAGCTGGCCGAGCCCGGCGAAGGAGTGGCAGCGGTTCGGGCTTTCATGGCCAAGTCGGCCCGGCGTCATGCCGGATTTGTCGCCGCCCGCAAGGCGATGCGCGTGACGGCACCAGTGCCGATGTCCGAATTTTTCAGCATTGTCGAACTGTGGGCAGATGCCGCACTTCAGTTGAAAGAAAAGGATCTCAAGCTGATGTTGCGGCTGGTTTCCGCTCAGGAGCGTCTCGCCAAGGCAGGCTGATCTGATCTCTGCCTAAACGGTATCGACCAGCACCACTTCGGACTGGTCGATAGCTTCGACCCGGATCGTGCCCTCGCCGCTGATCGCGATGCCATCGCGGGCCTGCGCTTCAATGCCATTCACCCGAATTCGCCCGCTGGCAGCAACCAGATAGCTGTGCCGGGCTGGATCGGTGGCATATTCAGCCACCTGTCCTGGGGCCAGGTTTGCTGCCAGCACCCTGGCATCGGCGCGCAGCGGCAGGGCCTCGTCGCGCACGGGATCGCCGCTCGCCACCACTTCCCAGCGCCCCGTCCGCTCGCCACGCGGGAAGTCGCGTTGGCCCCAGCCCGGCGCTTCGCCAGTGCGGGTCGGGTGAATCCAGATCTGGAACAGGGTAGTGGATTCATCCTCGCGGTTGTGTTCGGAGTGGACGATTCCGGTACCTGCGCTCATCACCTGCACGTCGCCAGCTCCGGTGCGGCCTTCATTACCAAGACTGTCACGATGGGTGATCGCGCCGGTCCGCACGAATGTGATGATTTCCATATCGTTGTGAGGGTGCGGCGCAAAGCCCGTTCCGGGCGCAATGGTATCATCGTTCCACACCCGGATCGCACCCCAGCCCATACGGGCGGGATCGCGGTAATCGGCGAAGGAGAAGTGGTGGCGGGCATCGAGCCAGCCGTGATCGGCGTGGCCAAGGCCAGCGAAAGGACGGATTTCGATCATGGGATATTCCAACCTCGGCGGGGTGTTATCGCCGGAATGAGGCAGAGATAGGTTGGCGTGGGCCCCGCTTCAAGGCTTTCGAACGTCCTGCTCGCTGGCGATCAGCACATAGCATCGTTCGCCGGTTTCGGGATTAAACCACACCTCCAGCCATTCGCCGCTTTCGTTGTCGTGAAAGCGCTCGCTGGTCTGTTGCCAGCCTAGGCCCATTGGTCCGGGCAAGGCCTTCCGATAACGCGGTTCCAAAAAGACCGTCATCAGAATGAGGGCTCCAATCACCAGCAACGGAATCCCGCCGTCTGCGCGCAACAGCAGCAGACCGCCGGCAATTGCCATCGCTGCGATGGTCAGGACCAAAAACCGGCCATTCCGGGTCATTGCCGCAGCAGCCTGACAGCAGTGCCGTAGGCGACCACTTCACTCATGGTCTGCCCGATCTCGCCCGAATCGAACCGCATCATCACCACCGCGTCAGCGCCCATCGCGCTGGCATTGGCGACGAGGCGATCGAGGGCATGGCGGCGAGTGTCCTCGACCAGCGCCGTATATTCCTTGATTTCGCCGCCGAACAGCGACCGCAAACCGGCGACGATGTTGCCGCTCAATCCCCGGCTACGGACGACGACACCGAATACCTGGCCAAGACTTTCAACGGTCTGATGGCCGGCGACATTTTCAGTTGTGGTTACAATCATGGCCCGTCCTCAAATAACCCCGGACAGTCTAATTGCTCGTGAATGCAAACGCCAGCGTCCTCAAAAACTCTTGCGCACGCCAAAAAACACCGCCCGGCGGGGGCCGTATTGCGGTTGTCCAGCTCCGACTCCAGACCCGTCGTGCGCCAGATAGATTTTGTCAAACAGGTTGGTGACATCAACACGCACAGTCAGCGACTTTTCCTTTTCCTGCCCGATGACTTGCGCCAGTCCCAGATTGACCTCGACATAAGGCTCTTCGGTGCCGCCATTAGGCACGATGCCGGCGGGGTCGCCGGTCCTCAGGCCGCTGCCATAGATCAGCTCAAAGCTTGGCTGGATTTCTCCCAGACTGTTCTTGAGGCGCAGAGAGCTGCCGGCCGAGGCCGTCCATTTCTGCGAGTGGTCGGTGAAAACGTAGTTCCGGTCGATATAATCTAGTTCCTGCCTATCGAAGAAGAACTGGTTCGAAACGATCTGCTTTGCCTTCTGATCGCCGCGGGCGACGTTGACATAGAACTCGAATGGCCCGTTCTCGTAAGACGCGCTGGCCTCCACGCCCCAGCTGTATGATTTGGCATAGTTGAACGGGGCAAACAATTCTGTCGCGCCGAACTGGGTGTCGTCGAGCAGGTTGCGCTTGAGCTTGTAATAAGCGTCGAGGCCCAGAGTCAGGTGCTTGCCCAGCTTTTGCTGCATGCCGATGTCGAACAGGTGCTCACGTTCGGCTCGGATCGGGTCTGCGGTGGTTACCTCGGTCTCACCGGTCGTGCCGGCGAAGAGGGCCAGCGTTCCCTTGCCGATCAGCGCCAGCAACGGCGGGGTGAAGTTGCGGGCATAGCCGAGATGTAACGTTGTGCCTTCCGCTGGCGTCCAGACGAGACTGGCGCGGGGTGAGACCTGGCCTTCTGAAACGTCGCCGCGATAATGATCGTAGCGCAGCCCGGCATTGAAAGTCAGCGTATCAGAGAGCTTCCATTCGTCTTGCAGATAGGCACCGAAGCTGTTGGCTGTAGCGTGCTGGTTGACCGCGACAGAAAGCGGCGCATCACTTAGCTGGCGCCCAAGCGCATCAACTGCGAAGACCCGGCTGATGCTGTTGGTGGTGTTCCATTCGTGCTGGTATTGCAGCCCGAAGCGGATGGTGTGTCGATCACCGGCCTTGTAGCTGGCATCGGCCTGGATGCCGTAAGCGAGACTGGCCAGGTCAAGATCGGTATCGGCACCGTTGAACATCAGCTCGCCGCCCTGGGGATCGGGCAGGAAATGGGCATGGGTCCATCGCAGCCAAGGGGCGATCTGGATGTCTACCTTCTCGCCGGAATACTGATAGGAAAGAGCACCAAAGTGGGTTTGCTGCCGTTGGTTCTGATCGAGCTTTGCAGAATCGAAGCTGGTGCGGCCATTCAGGCTGAACACCGGCGACTGCCCCGCCTGATCGGGTATCTGGAAAGAGCCGACGCTGGTCCCGCCGAACAGCGACAGCCGACTGCTGTCGTTGATCAGGTATGACAGATAGCCGAAGCCGCGATACTGCTCGGTGCGGTCATGGATTGCAGTGGTGTTCGGAGTCGGGTTGGCTATGCCCGTGTCGTTGCGCAAATAGCTTCCCGATACGAACAGGTTCAGCCTTCCGATCGAATTGCGATATGTTGCGCTGGGCTGGATCGTACCGTTGCCGCCGCCGTAGATGCCGAAGTCGCCGTCCGCGTCAAAACTGCCGCTGCGGGTCTTCAGTTGGACTACGCCGGCGGTGTTGAAGCCATACTCGGCGGGCAATGCCCCGGTGATGACCTCGATTGAATCCGCGATGCGGTTGTCGACCAGCGGCCCGAATCCTGCAAAACCTTCGGGAATGGTAACGCCATTTAGCCGGTACTGGATATTGCCGTGCTCGTTGCGGATATGAATTTCGGAATCGCCGTCCGCGTCGAGCGAGACACCGGGCACCTGGAGGAGAACCGAGTTAAGATCGCGGTCCGGACCCCCGGGCTGAAGATCGAGAGCTGCGCGGCCAAGCGTCGTGGCGTTCGCGCCCAGCGCCGGTTGGATCGAATCGCGCGCCGCATCTAACCGCTTGGCGGTGACGACGATGGCCGATGAGTCTTCGTCTCCATCGGCGTCCGGCCCAGGTTTATCTTGGGCGTTTGCGGCAATCGGCGTGGCGATGAGCGAGGTGATGGTCAGCGTTCGGAAAAGTCCGGGAATTCTCACGCAGGGCATACCTTACCATTAAAAATCCACCGCTCAGTCGCGATGTTACAACATATCATTGCGTGTATTGGCTCGGATTGCAATCCTGTGTCGCTCCGATTCGATAGAGAAACGCCAAGGCGCTCCGCAATTACGCTTCGCCGTGGCCTGCGGCGAGGTATTCGGCGCTCTGCATCTCATTGAGGCGGCTTACAGTCCGCTCGAATTCGAAGCGTCCATCGCCCTTTTCGTAGAGATCTTCGGGTTCTGCCGCTGCCGTGACGAACAGTTTGACCTTCGCCTCATAAAGCGCGTCGATCAGCGTCACGAAACGCGCCGCTTCATTGCGGTATTCCGGACCCATCAGCGGAATGCCGACCAGGATCACGGTGTGGTAGGTGTGGGCGATGGCGAGATAATCCGCCGCTCCGCGCGCTTCAGAGCACAACTTCTTGAAGCTGAACACTGCGACGCCTTT
This sequence comes from Novosphingobium sp., assembly GCA_039928735.1. GTDB lineage: Bacteria > Pseudomonadota > Alphaproteobacteria > Sphingomonadales > Sphingomonadaceae > Novosphingobium. The sequence goes on from JBDSSP010000035.1 coordinate 9,403, forward strand.
GAGCGTCTTTGGTACATGCAAGCTGCGCCCACCGACTACCGCGAGTTCGGCTGAAGGAACATGCTCATAGTCATCGGGCGAATAGTCGGTCAGCCGGAAAAAGGCCTCGCGCACTTGGGCCGTGGCATCATCGCCCAGCGGCGTGTGCCAGCTATCCATTCCGGCGAGCCGCTGAAGCCGGTAGTCGATTGGGCCATTGAGCGGCAGGACGTCCAGTTCGCTCTCGATCAGGCCGATGAAGGGCAGGAAATGCTCGCGGTTGAGCCCGTCCTTGTAGAGTTCGGAGGGGGGGCGATTGGACGTTGTGACGATGGTCACGCCCTGGTCCACGATTAGCGCAGTGAATAAACGGCTCATGATTTGGGCGTCGGCGGAATTGTTGACGACCATTTCGTCGAAGGCGAGGCACTTGAGGTTTTTCGCCAAAGCCGCCGCCGCCGGGCCGATCGGATCGCCCAGTTCCTTCGCGCGCTCGGTCCGCAAGCGGTCATGGACTTCGAGCATGAAGGCGTGAAAATGGACGCGGCGCTTTTC
>JBDSSP010000036.1:0-8935 GCA_039928735.1 Novosphingobium sp.
CATCGCGTCACGATCATGTGACAAGGTAAGACAGGAGTTTGACTCTCATGGCCAATTGGAACGACCCCCAGCCCCGGCAGACGGGCTTCGGCGCGTCTCCGAGCCTTAACGGCGAGGCATTGGGCAAGGCGGGCACATTGGATCTGGGCCTGCGCAAGCACATGCTCTCAATCTACAACTATATGGCGTCCGGCGTGCTGTTGTCTGGCGTCATCGCTATGCTGTTCGCCAACTCCGGTATGGCGGCCCAGGTCATGGCGACGCCAGTGCGTTGGCTGATCATGCTGGCCCCTCTGGGCTTTGTCATGGCGATGAGCTTTGGCCTCAACCGCATGGCGACATCGACGCTGCAGGCTTTGTTCTGGGGTTTCTGCACGGTGATGGGCCTGTCGATGTCGACGATTTTCCTCGTCTATACAGGATCTTCAATCGCAACGACCTTCTTCGCCACGGCGGGTGCTTTCGCTGGTCTGAGCCTCGTCGGCTATACTACCAAGCGTGATTTGTCGGCGATGGGCTCCTTCATGGCCATGGGCGTGATCGGCATCTTGATTGCAATGGTAATCAACCTGTTCCTGCACTCCACAGGATTGCAGTTGGCCATCTCGGTCCTCGGCGTGCTGATCTTCGCGGGCCTGACGGCCTGGGATACCCAGCGCCTGAAGCAGGAATACCGGATGGTCGCCGGAACAGAATATGCAGCAAAATCGGTAGTTATGGGCGCTCTCAGCCTTTACCTCGACTTCATCAACATGTTCCAGTTCCTGCTGAGCTTCATGGGCGATCGCCGCTAACCCGGCTCCCATTCAGCAAACCGACCTGCCCGGCGTGCAATATAGCGCGCCGGGCATTTTCTTTGTGCGCTGATGCAGGTAGAGGCTATGGCAAGGTTCTCATCAGGCGGAACATCAGGGAGACTATTCGTGCGGGGGTTATGGTTACGCGATAAACGACGCCATGCTGCGACAATTGTGTTGGCGGCAGTGTTTTCAATGGTGGCGAGCAGCAGTGCCGAAGCCAAGCGGCGCGCACCACTGCCGCCGCCTCCCCCGCCCGCTCCGGCACCTGTGGTGATTGTCATACCTCCGCGTCCCATGCCGCCGATGGGCGCGCCAACAAACATGGTCGTGCCGCCGTTCGGCGCGGATGGAAAGCGCGTGGCAACCAACGCCGGCCTCAATCCCGATCAGATAACTTGGAACATGCGCTCTGCGCTCAATGTTGGAGCGCTTGACTGCAACGATCCGCAATATGCCGAAATTCAGGCCGGTTACCGGGCGTTTCTGCGAACCCATGCCAAGCGACTGGCCGCGGCCAACCGCGGCGTGGACACGGGCTTTCGAGCCCGCTTCGGTGCAGGATTCGTACGCCAGCGCGAAACCTATTTGACGAGGGTCTACAATTTCTACGCCTTCCCACCGGTGATGCAGAAATTCTGCGACGCGACGCTGCTGATCATGCGCGATCTTCCGGCGGTCACTTCGTTGCAGCTGCACAATTTCGCCGCCTTGAGCATGCCAAAGCTGGATCAGATCTACGAAGATTTCTATCGCGACTATGCCAAGTATCAGATCGACTTTGCGATATGGAACGCGCGCTATTTGCCGCCTGCGCCAACCCCGATTTTGTTGCCGGCAGCTCCCCCAACCCCGATTTTGTTGCCGGCAGCTCCCCCGACCCCGGTCGTCGGCACTGCCCCAGCTCACCGGAACTGACAAGGCGTCTTGGACGGCCCGGCGCACTGCAAGATTTGACTTCCAAGCCAGGCGGCGCTTCGCTAAGGGGACCGTTCGCGCGGGTCTGGCCTCCGTTTGGGGCTTGCCGCATAGCACTGGAACGGGGCCGTAGCTCAGATGGGAGAGCGCGTCGTTCGCAATGACGAGGTCAGGGGTTCGATCCCCCTCGGCTCCACCAGTGCGGTGATAATTGCCACATTCCGGCCTGCGAACGGCGACTTTTTGCGCTTCCGGTGCTCACGGCCCTAATGGCCGCTGCGCTCCGGTTCTCGAAAGCCACCATTCTCGGCTCGGACTGAGGCAATTCTCACTACACAGGTTTGCGTTCCAAGGTCGGCTCGTGCTGAGCTTCCCGAAGCATCGACGGCCCGCGCGACTTTTTCCTCTTAACCTGTTAGCGTCCCCCCATGCATTTTCTCGATCAGGCCAAAATCTTCATCCGTTCAGGTCCGGGCGGCGCTGGCGCTGTCAGTTTCCGGCGCGAGATGTATGTCGAATATGGCGGTCCGGATGGCGGCGATGGCGGCAAGGGTGGCGACATCATTTTCGAGGCGGTTCCGGGGTTAAATACTCTGATCGACTTCCGCTATACCCAGCATTTCAAGGCCAAGCGCGGCGGCGGCGGCATGGGCAAGAACCGCACCGGCGCAGGCTCGCCTGACCTTGTGATCAAGGTGCCGGTTGGGACACAAGTCCTCGATGATGACCGCGAAACAGTCCTCGCCGATCTGACGGAGGCGGGGCAGCGCGTCGTCTTTCTCAAGGGCGGGGACGGCGGTCGCGGCAATGCCAGCTACAAAAGCTCGACCAACCGAGCCCCGCGTCAACACGGCCCGGGCTGGCCGGGTGAAGAAATGTATGTCTGGCTGCGGCTCAAGCTGCTGGCCGATGTCGGACTTCTCGGTCTGCCCAATGCCGGTAAGTCGACTTTCATCAATGCGCTGGCTAACACCAAGGCCAAGGTCGGTGACTATCCTTTCACCACGTTGCGTCCGCAGCTTGGAGTGGTGCGGCACAAGAACCGGGAGTTTGTGCTCGCCGATATTCCGGGGTTGATCGCCGGCGCCGCCGAAGGCGCAGGGGTGGGCGATCGCTTCCTTGGGCACATTGAACGCTGCCGGGTGCTGATTCATCTGATCGACATCAACGGCACCGATCCCGCCGAGGCGCTGGAGATCATCGAGGAGGAACTGGCGGCCTATGGCGGCGGGCTCGACGAAAAGCCCCGCCTAATCGTGCTCAACAAGATCGATCTGGTCGATGCCGAACTCGTCAAAGCCTTTACCAAGGAGCTGAAAGAGGCCGGGGCAGGGCGGCTCTTCGCCATTTCGGGCGCGACGGGCAAGGGCATGGACAAGCTGCTCGATGCCGTAATCGAACACCTGCCTGCCGCCACGGTCACCGAGCGGCCTTCGGGCGAGCGCGAACAGGCCGATGAGGATACCGCCTGGTCGCCGCTGTGATGGCGCCGCAACGCGTCGATATTTGCAACGCATCCACTTTCGCCTAAGTCCCGCGTCCATGTCTATTACCCAGCTCCCCGATCTCGCGGACCCCGCGGCCTGCCCCCGTCTTGTCATCAAGGTCGGATCGTCGCTGCTGGTCGGCAAGCTAGGCGTGCGGCGTGACTGGCTGGAAACATTGGTCGCCGAAGTAGCCTGTGCCAGGGCACGCGGTCAGGAAGTGATCGTTGTCTCATCCGGCGCCATTGCGCTGGGCGCGGCGACCCTGGGATTGGACAAGGGTGGGCGCGGTTCTCTCGCGGATGCCCAGGCATCAGCGGCGGTGGGGCAGATCGCGCTGTCGGGGCTGTGGGCGCAATTGCTCGGCGGCCACGGGCTCACTGCCGCGCAGCTGTTGCTGACGCTGGAAGACCTTGAAGAACGCCGCCGTTATCTCAACGCCACCGCGACGCTAACCCGCCTGCTGGATATGGGCGCGGTTCCGGTAATCAACGAGAACGATTCGGTCGCGACGGAAGAAATCCGGTTTGGGGACAACGACCGGCTGGCCGCAAGAGTGGCGCAGGCGGCGCGGGCATCGGCGGTGCTATTGCTGTCCGATGTCGATGGTCTCTACGATCGCAACCCTGCCGATCCGTCGGCTCAAATCTTGCCGCAAGTGCGAGGCGTGACTGCGGAAATTCATGCCATGGCGACCGGAAAGTCGGGCTCTGGAATGGGCTCGGGCGGCATGACTTCGAAGCTTCAGGCCGCCGAAATTGCCGAGCGGGCGGGCATCGCGCTGGCGATCATCAATGGCATCCACGATGCACCGATCGGGCGCGCCCTGACGCACAGCTTAGGCACGCTGTTCCTGCCCAAGCGCAAGGCCGGCGCGCGCAAGGCCTGGCTAGGCGGCAGATTGCGGCTCAAGGGTGTCATGGTTGTCGATGCCGGAGCGGCACGGGCGCTGACCCAAGGCAGCAGCCTGCTCGCCGCCGGGATAACCGGAATCGAAGGCGCATTCCAGCGCGGCGACGCCATTGCCATTCGTGATGGCACCGGCGCGGTCCTGGCGCATGGCCTCAGCGAATATGACGCAAACGAATGCGCCTTGCTGATCGGCCATCACTCGCGCGAGCACGGCGAGATCCTCGGCTATGCACCGCGCCCCGCCGTCATTCACCGCGACCAGCTCGTCCTGCTATGACGATTGCAGTTACCGGCGGCACAGGCTTCGTCGGCCAAGCCTTGCTCGACGCTGCCGCTGCGCAAGGCATTGCAGTGCGCGCGCTGGCCCGCAAGCCGCAACCGCCGCGAGAAGGGGTGACATGGGTGGCTGGCGATCTGGCCAACAGGGCTGCGCTGGCGGACCTTGTCAGGGGCACGGAGGCCGCGATCCATGTCGCCGGCGTAACTACCGCAGCGGATGCGGCTGGGTTCGAGGTGGGCAATGTCGCAGGAACCATGGCCCTGGTTGAGGCCTGCCTCGCCGCAGGAGTGCCGCGCTTTGTGTTGGTCTCCTCGCTATCGGCGCGGGAACCCGAACTTTCGCAATATGGCGCGTCGAAAGCCCGGGCCGAACAGGTCGTCAAGGCCAGCGGGCTCGACTGGACCATCGTGCGGCCCCCGGCCGTCTATGGTCCCCGCGACGATGCCATGTTCGAACTGTTCCGGGCGGCGCGCTGGGGGATTGTCCCGACGCCGCTTGAGGGCCGGGCATCGCTGATCCACGGCGAAGACCTCGCCCGCCTACTGCTCGCTTTGGTGCCGGGCTGCGAAGCAGTCTCTCACCGCAGCTTTGAGCCCGACGATGGCCGGAACGGCGGCTGGACCCATTACGAGCTTGCCCGCGCCATTGGCTGGGCGGTCGGGCGGCGGCCGTGGGTGCTTGCTCTTTCGCCACGGACTATGCGACTCGCCGCGCACGTGGACACCCGGCTGCGCGGCGCGAAAGCCAAGCTGACACTCGACCGGGTTGGCTACATGAACCATCCCGATTGGGCGGTGAGCGCGGCGGCTTCCGTCCCCAAGGCAATCTGGCGGCCAAAAATGGAAACCCGCGAAGGGCTCCGGAGCACGGCAGTGTGGTACCGCGAGCAGGGCTGGTTGTAGACCGGCTTAGAACACCGGATCAAATTCAGGCGGCAATTCCCCGCCATCATCCGGCCCACCGGGAACATGAATGCCGCACTCGGTCTTGTCCCAGCCGCGCCAGCGTCCGGCGCGTGGGTCTTCGCCGTCTGCGACCTTGCTGGTGCAGGGTGAGCAACCGATTGAGGGATAACCTTCGGCGACCAGCGGGTGCGCCGGCAGATCATGCTCGGCGACATAGGCCGCGATGACTTCGGGGCTCCAGTCGATCAGCGGATTGATCTTAAGGCGGCCCTGGGCGTCGCTGCTGTCGATTTCGAACCGCGGCAGGTTGACCCGTGTGCTGGCCTGGAAACCCTTGCGGCCAGTAATCGAGGCATCGAATCCCGCAAGCGCCTTGGCCAACGGCTGCACCTTGCGAATGTCGCAGCAGCCGTCGGGATCATAGGACCAGCGCAGGCCGCTTTCATCTTTTGCCGCGAGCAATTCGGGGTCGGGGGTCAGGCTGCGCAGATCGGTGAGGCCGAGACGATCACGGAGCAGATCGCGGTAGGCCAGCGTTTCGGGGAAATGCTTGCCGGTCTCGAGGAACAGCACCGGGATCGCTGGATCGATCCGGCTCACCAGATGCAGCAGCACCGCACTTTCGGCGCCGAAGCTGGAGACCACCGCAACGTCGTCGGCAAGGCCATCCTTGAGCACGCTGGTCAGCATCTCGACTGTATCGTTGCCGCGGAACAGGCGGTTCAGACGGACCGCATCGGCCTCGCTGAAGCGCGGTCCCGTGTCGATACGATCCCTGACCCGGCCCAAGTCAGCCATGACGTTTCGCCCAGATTGCGTGGCGACCATCGGCAGTGGCCTGATAGACATCGCCCCAGCGGGTGAGCGCTGCTTCGGCATCGGCGGGATCGAGCGCGGCATCGGGCGCGAACGAATCAAAGCCGCAACGCCGCATCGCGAACAGCTGGTCGACCAGCACATCGCCGACCGCGCGCAGTTCTCCCGTATAGCCCGCTTCGCGCAAGATTCGCGCCGCCGAATAGCCTCGCCCGTCAGTGAATGCAGGGAAGTTGATTTCGACCAGCTTGAGCCGGTCAAGAAAGGGCAGCAGGTCGCGGGCATCGTCACCCGGCTCAATGCGGACGGCGGCGGCATTGGTCTGTTCGCCGAAGTTGTCGACTGTGATCGCGGGATCGCCGACGGGCTCGTCGGCGCGGAAGCGGAATTGGGACTTAACCATAAATCGCCTCCTTGAAGGGTTCCATGCCGATGCGGCGGTAGGTGTCGAGGAAGCGTTCCCCGTCTTGCTTGTTGGTGAGATAGACGTCGGTGGCTCTTTCCACCGCGTCGACGATGCCGTCCTCATCGAAGCCCGGCCCGGTTATCTTGCCGAGTGAAGTATCCGCGCCTTCGCAACCGCCAAGCGAGAGCTGGTAATTTTCAACGCCCTTCTTGTCGACGCCAAGAATGCCGATGTGGCCGGCGTGGTGATGGCCGCAGGCGTTGATGCAGCCCGAAATCTTGAGCTTGAGCTCGCCAATTGCGGCAAGCTTTTCCGGCGCTGCAAATCGCTCCGAAATTTTCTGCGCCACCGGTATCGAGCGGGCATTGGCAAGGCTGCAATAGTCGAGCCCGGGGCAGGCGATGATGTCGCCGATCTGGTCGAGATTGGCGGTGCCAAGGCCGGCTGCCTCGAGATTTTGCCACAGGCCGTAAAGATCGGCCTTGCGGACATGCGGCAGCACGATGTTCTGGGCATGCGTCACGCGCAGCTCGTCAAAGCTGTAGTCACGGCCAAGATCGGCCATCAGCCGGATCTGGTCCGCCGAAGCGTCGCCGGGTATGCCGCCGACCGGCTTGAGGCTGATCGTGACGATGGCGTAGCCTGGCTGCTTGTGCGCGTGGCAATTGCGGTCCAGCCACAGTGCGAAATCGGGATCGCTGCGGTCGATGCTGTCAGGCGCGCCCTGCTCGAACGGCGGGTCGGCAAAGAACGGCACGATCCGCGCGAGTTCTGCTGCCGGCGGCTCTATGCCTTGCGTCAGCAGATGCGCGAATTCTTCCTCGACCTGGCGGGAATACTCTTCCTTGCCAATCTCATGGACCAGGATCTTGATACGCGCCTTGTACTTGTTATCGCGCCGGCCATAGCGGTTGTAGACACGCAGGCAGGCCTCCGAATAGGTTATCAGCTGATCCACTGGCACGAAATCGCGGATTAGCGGCGCGATCATCGGGGTGCGGCCCATGCCTCCGCCGACATAGAACGCCGCGCCAAGTTCACCGGCCGCATTCTTCACTATCTGTATGCCAATGTCGTGCAGGCGCATCGCTGCCCGGTCGGTGTCGGAGGCAATCACTGCAAATTTGAACTTGCGCGGCAGGGTCACGAATTCTGGGTGAAAGCTCGACCACTGGCGCAGCAACTCCGCATAAGGGCGTGGATCGACCACTTCGTCTGCTGCCGCGCCGGCATACTGGTCCGAGCTGATGTTGCGGATGCAATTGCCGCTGGTCTGGATGGCATGCATCTCAACCTTGGCAAGATCTGCCAAAATATCAGGTGCTTCCTCGAGCTTTATCCAGTTGTACTGGATGTTCTGCCGGGTGGTGAAGTGGCCATAGCCGCGGTCGTACCTGTCGGCGATGTCGCCCAGCACACGCATCTGCGCCGAATTGAGCGTGCCATAGGGAATGGCGACGCGCAGCATATACGCATGCAGCTGCAGATAGAGCCCGTTCATCAGCCGCAGCGGCTTGAACTGGTCCTCGGTCAGGTGGCCTTCGATGCGGCGGCGCGTCTGGTCGCGGAATTCGGCAACGCGGGTGTCGACCATCGTCTGGTCGTATTGGTCATATTTGTACATCAGATCACCCAGCTTCCGGCCTCGGGATCGACCGGCTTCAATGTCAGGTCCAGGCGCACGGTGGGCCCGAGCGCGCGGATGCGGTCTTTGATATGGGCCGGTCGCACAGTGCCGTCCTCGCGCGCGCCATCGATGGCGTAGGCGGCGTTGACCCGGCGGGCGGCGCTCTCGGTTGCGAGAATGGCATCGGCCTGATCGCCCGCATCTGCAGCGTCTTCGACGTGCAGGGACCAACCGCTGCCGTCCCACCAGACCACCGCGCCGCTTTTCAAATCATTGCCCGTCAAAATCTTCACGCAGATGCCTCCAGCGCCAAAGCGCGCAATTGGGTTTCGCTTGCCGCCGTCACTTCACCGATGATGATTACCGCGGGGCTCTTCACCCGTTCCCGTTCGACCAGTCCGGCCAGCCCGGCGAGGGGGGTGCGCAGCACTCGCATTTCAGCGCGGCTGGCGTTCTCGATCACCGCAACAGGCATATCCGGTGCCAGCCCATCGGCAATCAGCTTTTCGGCGATAGCTTCGGCAGTGGCGACGCCCATGTAGATCACCAGCGTGCGGCCTTTGCCGGCAAGGCCAGTCCAGTCCTGTTCGGTGAGACCCTTGCATTGGCCAGCAACGAAGCTCACAATTGACGCTGAATTGCGGTGGGTGAGGGGGATCTGCGCCGAGGCCGCAGCGCCGATCGCGGCGCTGATGCCCGGCACCACTTCGACTTCCACTTCTGCCGCACGGCAGGCTTCGACTTCCTCGCCGCCGCGCCCGAAGATGAACGGATCGCCGCCCTTGAGCCG
>JBDSSP010000037.1:0-6625 GCA_039928735.1 Novosphingobium sp.
ATCCGCAATCTGCCAGACAATTGGGATATGGCAGCCGATGTCGTATTGCTGGGTTCGGGCATCGGCGGCCTATCCGCAGCGATCACCGCGCATGATCACGGGGCTAGCGCCATAGTGCTGGAACGCGCGGAGCAGGTCGGCGGGGTCACTGCCTTGTCGCTCGGTGAGTGCTGGGTGCCGGGCAATCATATCGAGGCCGAACTCGGCATTGAGGATTCGCCGGAAAGCGGCTTCCGCTATCTCCAGCGCCTCGCCATGGGATATGGCGACGACGTCGCAACACTCAATCTGACGGTTCATGCGCGCGAGGCGGTCCGCTATTTTACTGACAATATTGGCCTCAAGATGGTGGTCGTGCGCAAGTGCCCGGATTACTATTACGGCCACACCAACGATGCGGTTGCCGAAGGCCGCCTGCTTGAGGTCGAGCCATTCAATGCGAAGGCCTTGGGCGAATGGCAGGAGCGCACGCGGGTCTCGCCGGTAGTGCCCTATGGCATGACCCATCCCGACATGATGGAGCCGGGCGGCTCGGCCAACATGGCGAAATGGGATTTTGCGCTGATGGGCGAGCGGCTGATGAATGACATCCGCTGCCTGGGTGCAGGGCTCGCGGCCTCATTCGTCAAGGGCGTGCTCGATCGCCAGATTCCGATGCACACCGGCATGAACGCGGTCGAACTGATTGGCGACGGGACAAGGATCGTCGGGGTGCGCTGCGAGACGAGTGTCGGCGATGTATTTGTAAAAGCTGACAAGGGCGTGGTCGTCGCGGTCAGCTCCTACGAACGCAACCAGGATTACAACAAGACTCTGGCCCAGCAGCTCGACCTCGGGACCATGGTGTTCTCGACCATAGATGGCGCCAATTTCCGTCTGACCGGCCCCGTTGGCGCGCGCATTGCCTCGGTTCCCGATGTAACGCTGCTCGGCGCGCGCGTACCTGGCGAGGAAATGGAGGATGGCTCTGTATTGACCCGCAGCGTCATGGCGCAGATTGGCCTGCCGCACACCATCGTGGTCAACCGCAGCGGCAAGCGCTTCGGCGACGAGAGCTTCTACCGCGAATTCTTCATGAAGACCGACCGCATCGACGGCGCGACCCAGACCCATCCCAATTTCCCCTGCTGGGTGATCCTGGACAGTCAGGCGCGCGAAAAATATCCCTTCGCGGCAGTCATGCCGGGCCAGGATTTTCCCGAAGGCATGGCGGTCAAGGCGGACACCGTCGCAGACCTTGCGCGGAGCATTGGCGTTAATCCGCAGGCACTTGAGGAAACCGTGTCGCGTTTCAACATCCACGCCGCCAATGCCGAGGACCCGGACTGGGCACGCGGCAGTCATGTGTGGAGCGCTTATATGAGCGGCGACACGTTGCATAAGCCACACCCCAATTTCGGTACTATCGAACAAAGCCCATTCTATGCCGTCGAACTAGTCCGCATGGGTGGCAGCGCCATTCCCTCTACTGGCGTAGTCGCCGACCACCACTGCCGAGCGATCGGCTGGGACAACCAGCCAATTCCGGGGCTTTATGTGGCCGGTAATTCGGTCGCGCGGCTGGAGACAGGCGCGGTCATGCAAAGCGGCGTTTCCAACGCGCGCGGCATGACGCATGGCTATCTTGCCGGGCTCCATGTCGCGGGTCGCCCGAGCGACAAGCTGGCCGAAGCTGCGCGGCGGCTGGGGTTATGAGGAACTGCGATGAGCCTTGAGGCCAACAAGCAGACCGCGCTCGCCCTGCTGCGCGCCTCGGCTGTGCATGACGGGGAAGCGTTCGAGGCTTTAATGCATCCCGAGGCGACCTACTGGGTAACCGGCATGCCGCATCTCTTTGCCTATGCGGGCGAACAGACCCGCGAACAGATCTGCGCCTACATGGCAAGTCCCAGCATCTTCGTCGGCGGCGTCACGACCACGTTCGGTGCAATCACGGCGGAAAATGACCGGGTTGCCGTTGAAGCCGAAATTATCGGCACGCTTCCCGATGGCCGGGTTTATACCAATGTCTACCACTACCTGATGTGGTTCAAGGCCGGCAAAGTCCTGCGGGTGAAGGAATATCTCGACACGCAGGCCGCTGCAGAGTTTTTCGCCTAGTTGGTAATCGGCTCTTCGCCATCGAGCGTACAGCGGTGCATCAGCCGGTCGCTGTCCAGCGAATACCAGTCAGCACGGTGCATACCGCCCGTGTTGTCGAACAGCAGGAAATCGCCGACCGTCCACTTGTGGCGATAGACATACTCATCTTGCGTCGCCCATTCCTGGATGCCGGTGAGCAGCATATCGCTGTCCTCGCGGCTCATGCCTTCAACGTAATAACTCGTCGCGCCGATCAGCAGCGAGGCATGGCCCGACTTGTGCTTCCAGACCAGCGGATGGGTGCGCGAAGGCCGCGAGCGCCATTGATTGAGTTCGGCAACGGTTGGTTGCGGCGTGACAAGCCTTTGCGTCGCTTCCAGCGCATGACGCACGCGCACGCCTTCCAGCGCCGCCTTCTCCGCCTCGGGCAGGTCTGCATAGGCGGCATAGGTGTTGCAGATCAGCGTATCGCCGCCCTCGTCGGCCAGCACCTGCGCGCTGAGCATGGTCGCCTTGGCGGGGATGGGATCGTTCGCGCCGTCGATGTGCCAATAGAAGGCGCCGCGTGTATAGCCCGCCACCGATGACACTTCCGGGTTCATCGAGATCTTGGAAAGCCCCTCTTCGCCCTGCTGCGTGACGGTGCCAATCGTCCCGGCGAACTGGCGCTGCTCGTCATCGGTCAGGTTCATGCCACGGAACAGCAGCGCGCTGCGCTCGACCAGCAATTGCTCGATCTGCTTCGCGTAAGTGCCGGCAAGGAAATCCTCACGGCTGATCCGCACTTCGGAGCCGATCTTGGGCTGGATATTGGTGATTTCAAACATGATGCAATTCCCGAATCTTGATGGCTTGCCTTACCAGCGTGCGCCGCTGTCGCAAGTGAGTGGCCGTTCATAGCTCGGGTCGCTGGAATCGCGATTGCCTTTCAAATAGCGCGTGCCGGGCACGAACGACTGGTTCGGCAATTTCGCGGAACCCGCGAGTGGAACTTCGACGGTCGCCCGGCGCAGGACGATCCCCCATTTGCCATCGCGCCGTTCCAGTTTGTCGATATAGCGCCCGGCAAGCAACCGCGATGTCTCGCAGCCATTGTCGAGAAACAGCCCTAGCACATAACTTTCGCAATGCGCCACATCGCCATCGATATCGCAGCGGTGCATCGTCACATTGTGCAGATTGACCTCGCACATTGCCGCATGGGCATGGCAGGCGTGGTCGCCATAATCGGAGCCGCTGATCCAGTTTTCGCCCAGTTCGTGGATCGCACCGGGGTGATAGGCACCGACGATCAGATCCTTGTCGAACCGGTCATTGCCGCGCGAGGTACTGGTGATGCAATCGTAGATCTCCTGGCGGTCCATCAGATATTGCAGCTTCTTCTCAAGCGCGGCGATGCGTTCCTCGGGTGTCATGGACAGCTCCTAACCCGCGCGCACTGGAGCATTTTTGGAATGGGCATGCGGCGCGACCCCGTGCGTATCGCGATAGCTTGGCGGATTGCGCCCGCCGGCCTCGGTGATGCCGTATTCCTTCGCAAGTTCGGCGCCAATATAGGTGTTGCCATTGCGCGCCGCGCGAGACGGATCATTATACAGTCCCCAGGCGAGATGCCCTGTAAACTCGGGGCTTTCCGAGCCCGCCTCGAGGGCGCCGAACTTCACTGGATCGCTATCAATCACCAAGCGCAACCGTTCGGTCATCACCGCGCCCATCCAGATTGAAACTGCCGCGACATTCACTCCGGCATGGTCGAACTCCATGCCCATGTCGAAGGCCATCTTGTCCATGGCGGCCTTGTGCGCGCCGTAAGCCGGGCTGAACACATAGTGCTCGGCGCCCGCTCCGGACGTGAACACGATGAGCCCGTTATTCTGGGCCACCATCGCCTGCGCGGCATACCAGCTGGCATCGAAGCTCGAGCGGATGCCAACATCGATCATGTCGCCAAGCTTGAGCGGCCGTTCCCAGAACCCGCCCGGCATCGAAAGCTCGTCATAGACCGCAGCGGCATTGTTGATGAGAATATCGATCCGCCCCTGCTCGGCCATAACTTGTGCGAAGAAGGCTTGAACGTCCGCAAGGTCGGAGTGGTCACACTTCACCGCGATGCCTTTGCCGCCTGCATCAGTTACTTGCTGTGCGGTCTGGCTGATCGTCCCGCCGAGTGCATGGTCGCCGGGGTTGAGTGTGCGACCGGTGACATAGACCGTGCAGCCATGGCTGCCAAGCGCGCGGGCGATGCCCTGCCCTGCCCCTCGGCTCGCGCCAGTGACGATGGCGATAGGTGGATTGCTCATTTGTTCGCTCCGGTTCTTTGGCCAAATCTTTGGGCCGAGCCTTCGAAGTGGCGGCGCGGGTTGTCAATCAGCATCGTATCGATATCGCGCTGGCTGACTCCGGCTTCCAGCAAGGCCGGCACGACCTTGCGGCAGACATGATGATAGCGGTGATCGGGCAGCAGCTGGTGGCGTAGCTCGTTGGTCGGCAGATAGTCCGCCCAGCTCGCGCAATCGTGCGACAGCGCGATCCGGTCGGCATAGCCGCGCTTAGACAGCTCGACGATGGTAGCGACCCGCTCTGCGGTGTTCGTAACGAAGTCGATGCCGAAGCGGTCCATGCCCAGGATCGAGCCCTGGTCGGCAACTCGCATCAGATAGTCGAGATCGGTCGAATCGCCCGAATGACCAATGATGACATCGCGCAAATCTACACCTTCCTCGGCGAACACTCGCTGGGCATCGAGGCCCGACTGGATCGACGGCGCGGTGTGCACGCTGATCGGTACGCCGGTGGCCACATGCGCCCGCGCAACAGCGCGCATCACTCGCTCGACCCCCGCTGTCATTCCCGGTTTGTCGATCGCGCATTTAAGCTCGCCCGCCTTGAAGCTTGTCCCGGCAATGCCCTCGGTTATGTCACGGATGAACAGGTCGGCCATCGGCTCGCTAGGCGCATCGCAGAGCAGCCCAGGTCCCCAGAAGCCGAACGGTTCGGGCACGTGATCGAAGGTATAGGCTCCGGTGGCGACAATGATATTGATCACAGTGCGCTCAGCCACCCGGGCGATGCGTGGGATATTGCGGTCGAGCCCCAGCACTGTGAGGTCGATGATCGTATCGATGCCCAGCGCCTTCAGGCTATCGAGTTCCTTGACAGCGTCATCGACTGCGGCGTCCTCGTCGAAATCGAGCCGATAGTTCGCGACGAATTCGGGATTCATCACAAAGATATGTTCATGCACCAGCACCCTGCCAAGTTGGCTGGAATCGATGCCCCCGCGCATGGTTTGTACTTTGCTCAAGAAGTCTGCTCCTCGCCCACCACCACCGGCAGCATGATCCAGCCATGCTGGAAGTAACTCGGATTGCGCGCCGCTGCACCCATGTCAAAGCGGAAGTGCGGTATGCGGGGATGATGCTCGCGCAGTTCGCGGTAGAATGTCGGCAGATCGCCGATCCCTGTCGGCGAAAGCGGATCACGCAGGAAGGGAGCTTCCATCACATCAGCCACTGGTGCCACCTCTCCATTTGCGGCTGTTTTGCCTGCCACGCTATGCTAATACAGTGATCGACAAACGGGAAGAGGAACAGACCGCAATGGCCAAGTTTGACACCATCATCAGCGGTGGCCGCGTGGTCGACGGCACGGGCAGCCCCGCCTTCTATGCCGACATTGGTGTTCGGAGTGGCCGCGTCGCCGCCGTCGGCGAACTTTCGCATGACGAGGCCCTGCAGCGCATCGATGCCAACGGCAAGATCGTCGCCCCCGGCCATGTCAACCAGCACTCGCATTACGATGTCGCGCTTTTCTGGGATCCGTGGTGCTCGAATGCCGGCGAAAACGGGGTGACCACGCTCGTCAACGCCAATTGCGGCTTCGGCATCGCCCCGATCCGCGTGGCCGACCGCGAGCGGGCGATGATGATGCTGGAAACCACCGAGCAGATCCCGGTGGCACACCAGCGCGCCGCCTTGCCGTGGGACTGGGAGACCTTCCCCGACTATCTCGCCCGCGTCGAAGGCCTGCGCAAGGGCGTCAATGTCCTCACTTACCTGCCGCTCAACATGCTGCTGATTTGGGTGATGGGCGTTGATGCCGCCAAGTCGCGCCGGCCAACGCCCGCCGAAGTGGCCGAGATGCACCGGCTGATCAACGAAGCTATGGATGCCGGAGCGCTCGGGATTTCGATGTCGTGCATGGGCGCCGAGGGCAATTCGCACCTCGACTGCGACGGCACCCCGATGCCGACCGACGTGCTCGATCACGATGTCGTCGTCGAGATATGCAGCGCTTTGGCTCAGCGCGGCGAAGGCGTGATCCAGTTGCTCTCGCACCTCATAATCTACGGCGACCGCAGCCTCACCGAGCGGGTACTGGAGATGGCGAAGGGCACCGGCGTCACTGTCATCCACAACGCCTTCATGACTTCCGACATCATGCCCGAAAAGGTCGAGGAAGACCTCGCCTGGCTCGAGCAGATGCGCGCCAAAGGCTACGACGTGGTCGGCAATGTCCTCGCCAACCGCGGCTGGATCGAGGC
>JBDSSP010000038.1:0-11404 GCA_039928735.1 Novosphingobium sp.
GGCGTCGGCAAGACCGAGCTGACCAAGGCGCTGGCCGGCTTCCTGTTCGATGACGATAACGCGATGGTGCGAATCGACATGTCGGAATTCATGGAGAAGCACGCGGTTTCCCGCCTGATCGGCGCGCCTCCGGGCTATGTCGGCTATGACGAAGGCGGGGTGCTGACCGAAGCCGTGCGGCGCAGGCCCTATCAGGTGGTGCTGTTCGACGAGGTCGAGAAGGCGCACCCCGACGTGTTCAACGTGCTGCTGCAGGTGCTCGACGACGGACGGCTGACGGACGGGCAGGGGCGGCAGGTCGATTTCACCAATACCCTGATCATCCTGACCAGCAATCTCGGCAGCCAGTATCTTGCCAATCTGGACGAGGGGCAGGGGGTCGAGACGGTCGAGCCGCAGGTTATGGAACAGGTGCGCGCGCATTTCCGCCCCGAATTCCTCAACCGGCTCGATGAGATCATCCTGTTCCACCGGCTGGGGGTCGAGCACATGGCGCCGATCGTCGAGATCCAGGTCGGCCGGGTTGGCGCGCTGCTTGCGGACCGCAAGATCACGCTCGATCTCACCGAGGCGGCCAAGCGCTGGCTGGGCCGGGTCGGCTATGATCCGGTCTATGGTGCAAGGCCGCTCAAGCGCGCGGTGCAGCGCTATCTGCAGGATCCGCTGGCGGAAAAATTGCTCGCCGGTGAGATTCCCGATGGGGCAATGTTGCGGATCGACGAAGGTGACGGCGGGTTGCAGATAACTGCGGCCTGACGTCAGAACGGCCGCCCCGGCGGGCCTGACAGATCGAGCGGTTTCTCGCGGATCCACTTCGAGAGCATCAGCTTGCGGCCTTGGCTGACTGGCAGTCCGGCGTGCCACATGGCGGACTCGGCCTGTCCGGTGTTGTCGGTATTGACGAAGAACAGGCCGTCGCCGGGCTTGCCGGTGAGTTCCAGCCCCAGTCTGGGAAAGCTCGTTGCGCCGCCCGAAAAGCCCTCGCTCAGCGTGACCAGAAAGGTCGCCACGCGCTGGTTATCGCCGCCGGGAAGGGCGTCGCTGTGCAGCTTGTATTCCTGGCCCGGCCGGTAACTCAATACCTGGAGCGGCTCGCCCTGTTCAGTCTGGGTGGCGGTTGCGGCGGCGATGCGGCGGTTGATGGCGTGGAGCACCGGGTCTTCGACGACGAAGGGGAATCCAGTGCTGTGCGCTGTCCTCACCGGGTCCTGCCGCTGCTCGCCGGTGCGTGGATCGAAGACCACCGACGGCGCAAGCCTGGGCAGCGCGAGTTCGGCCAGATAGCGGCATTCGTCCCGCGTCAGGAACGCAGGCAGTCGTTCGATGCGGGGCGCAACATGGACGATTTCGCGCTCCGGCGTCTCTCCGCGCGGATTGCCCTCGCCATCCAGCGCCATGGCCCCGATCAGCGCGGCCTGCTGGCGCGCCAGCGGATCGTGCGCGGCCCGGCGATTAAGCATGGCCAGCGCCTCGCCCCAATTCCGTCCGCTGCCACCAGCGCCATTGGCCAGCAGCGCGATAGCGACAGGTTCGGCCTCGTCGGTGCCAAACTCTGCGGCGAGCCCATAGAGCCGCCGCGCCTCCGCAAGATCCCGCCGAATCAGCGCGCCCGCCATTCGCCAGTCGGCCAAGGTCAGCGCGGCGAGGCCATCGCCCTTGGCCACTGCTGCCTCAAGCAGGCGATAGGCCTGCTCAATCCGGCCTTGCCCTGCCAAAGTTTCGGCGCGGACTGCTGTGTTGTTTGGATCGGGGGGTGGCGGCATTTTTGTTTCGGAACTTCTTCATCTTTGCCCGAGTGGGCTTCGGAGACTCGATAGAAATCCTTATAGATCAGTTATTTAATAAGGCAAACTTCTCGGCCCGGATTTCGCCCGGTTAAAGGACGGTCTCGCGATTCTGACAGGGTATTGCGCTGTAGGACAGGGGAATTTGGCGCGGGGGCAGCAAAAAGGGACGGAGGATTGCTCCCCCGCCCCTGATTGGTTTCATGATGCGTGAAATCAGAACTTCGCGCGGATGCCGGCGTAGAGCTGCCGACCGCGTACCGAGTAGATCGCAGCATTCGAGTTCTGTGAACCCGGCCGGTCGTTGGCACCGCCGCCGCCCGAGCCACCCGCGCCGGTCGAACCGAATGGCGGAGTCTTGTTGAACAGGTTGTCGACACCCGCATAGAACAGGAAGTTCTTGGCGATGCCGGACTTATCCATGTCCCATTCAAAGCGGATGTTGTGGTAGAACACCGACGGGAATCTGGCTATTTCCGAGGCGTCGGCGTCCTGCGGCGGGCGATCCTGCAGCGCGTTGAAGTCCTCATAGGCGCCGACATACATTGGGCCGATGAAGTGCATTTCATAGCCGAAGGTGAAAGGCCCCTTCTTCAAATCCACCGACCAGAGGAATTCGTCCTGTGGATCACCGAGCTCGCTAAGGATTCGGTTCTCGAAGTCAGGAAGAGTTGGGTTTTCGTAGTTACTGTTCTGGAAAACGTGGCTGTATTTGAGGTTGGTGCTCAACTTGAAATCGTTGCCAAGCCCGATGTTGTAATCGAGATTGGTATCGATGCCGCGCCGCACCCGCTTGGCAAAGTTGAACGGCGCGCTGAGCAGCGTATTGCCTTCGATCTGGCCCGGAACTTCGCCGAACGGGCCAGTGCCAGAGCGAACCCGCCGGAACAGGCCGCAGAACGGGTTGGCCAGCGTGGGTTGATCATAGCAGGCGTTGGCGATGTTTTGCGCCGTAAGCGCCACGATCACCTTATTGACCTTGATGTTGTAATAATCAACCGTCAGCGTCAGCCCGGGCACGCCACGCGGCTGGACCACGGCACCAATCGTCAGCGAGTTCGAGGTTTCGGCCTGGAGGTTGGGGTTTACACCGCTGAGAATCGGCAGCGAATAGGAACCAAGGCTTGCCAGGTTGCCCAGCAGATTACCGAGGTCGGTAGAGCAGTTTGCACTTCGGAACTGCGTGCCCGAGCCGATACGGCCAGCCGAACATGGATCGGTGAAACCCGGGGAGAAGTTTGGAATCAGTGGCCCAAAAGTCTCTGTCAGGTTAGGTGCGCGAACTGCCTTGCTATAGTTGGCGCGGAAGACCAGGCCCGGGGTCGGCGACCATTCGCCGCCGCCATTGAATGCCCAGACCGTGCCCGCGCCGCCGTTATAATGCGACACGCGACCAGCACCTGAAAAGGACAGATCCTCAAAGAAGGGCCGATCCTTCAGGATTGGAACGTGCAGCTCGGCAAAGGCCTCGGTCACCCTGAAAGGATCGGGAGCGAAAGAGCCAAAGGCAACTGCGGTGGTGTTACCTGCAGCGGCGAAAGAATCCTGGTCGTATTGCGCGTCTTCTTCACGATACTCGCCGCCGACGGCGAACGAAACCGGCCCGCCCGGCAGGTTGAAGAAGCCACTGGTATCGCCAGCCATGTAGCCGGAAACATCCCTCTGGGTCATCCAGCTGTCATTGTTATATGTGACGCTGAAATAGTTCACCGCAGCGCTGTTGTCCGGCTTGCCGAACGGATTGAAAGGCACGCAGGCTGCAATATCGCCAGCGAGTTTCAACTGGTTAGAGCCTGAAGCGGGGAAGGCTGTCGCCGAGAAGGGATCAAATTTGGCGCGGCATTCGATCTTGCCAGTTGCCGGGTTCAGGCCGGCGTCCAACGAGAGCAGGAAGCGCTGCTTGTCGACATATCCGTTGGCATCAGTGTGCTCGGAGAAGCGGCCATAGTTGAAGGTGATTTCATACTTCCAGTCGCTGTTGAAAGTCCCGCGCATGCCGATGACGGCGCGATAGGTCTGCCGCAGGAATTTCTCGCGGCGCTCGCCGAGATCATCGAGACTGCGCGCGATAGTGAAGCGATAAGTGCCTGCCGCGATCTGGGCAATATCGGCCGCGCTCAATGGGCCACCGATGCCCTGACCGCCAAAGGTGGTGCGGGTCGTGGTGCTGGCGACGCCAGTGACATTGCAGGCAGTCGTCAGGCTTGGGTTGCAACCCGAAGTCAGCAAGCCATTCGAGATCAGCGTGCGCGCTGCTGAGTTAAGGAAGGGGTTGTCGAGACGAATGCGCTCGCGCAGATCAAACTGCGCGAATGTCCCTTGGATGCTCGCCGCGCCGGCGTTGCCGCCCAGCGAGACGATTCGGGTATACTTCGCTTCCCAGAACAAGTCGGCGGCTTCCGAGAATTCGTAGTGGCCGATCAGGTTGAAATTGTAGATGTCCTGCTTGGGAAGCAGTGTGTAGAGGTCGCCCTCGCGGCCAGTATTGCCGTTGCCACCAGTGATCGAACCGATCACGCCTGTGCCGTAGCGAGTGCCGGTCTGAGGCACGAGGGTGCCGTCGTTGTTGAAAAGATAAGTGCAGTTATAGGGCGTTCCGGCGGTCACGCCATTGCCGACGCCGATCCCGCAGCCTGCGCCGACCGTGCCTTGGGTGATTGGCACCAGGCCGTTGACGTTGACGTTGGCCTGGCGAATGTCGCTTACCAAAATTCGGTCGAACACCCCGTCACTGCCGTTGGTCAGACCGCCCGGATCGAGATCGTTAATGACGAAACCATCGACCCTGCGGAGATAGGGCACATCCGAAGCATAGACGCGGTCCTGGTGGTTGTATTCGGCAGAGAAGGTGATGTTGCCGCGACCATCCGCGAAATTCTTGCCGTAAAGTGCGTCGATATGATAGTTGGCACCAAAGCTGCCGGGGGTCGAGATGCCGAATTTGGCACTGGCTTCAAGTCCGTCGAAATCCTTCTTCAAGATGAAGTTGACCACGCCGGCGATCGCGTCCGAGCCATAGATTGCGGATTCGCCGCCGGTGACGATATCAACCCGCTGGATCAGATTGGCGGGGATTGTGTTGGTGTCGACCGAAACCGCATTATTGAGAATGTCGGCGCCGACATGGCGGCGACCGTTGACCAGCACCAGCGTGCGCACGGTTCCCAGTCCGCGCAGATCAAGCAGGTTGAGGCCGGAAATGCCGACTCCGGTGCTTGAGTTCTGCTGGCCGCGCGAGGAGCGCAGCTGCGGATAGTCATTGAGCGTGTCACCGATATTGGTGTTGCCCTGCTTGATGAAGTTATCGCCCGTGATAATCGAGATCGGCACGGTCGATTTGAGATCGGGCCGGGCAATGCGGCTGCCGGTGACGACGATGGTATCGGCAGATTCTGCATCGGAGGCTGCCGGCGCGCTCTGGGCCATGGCCGGGCTTGCCAGGCTTGCGGCAGTGAGCAGTGCGGCGGGGATCATTATGGAGTTGCCGCGCAGGGCAGTCTTGAAAAAGGTAATTCGCACAGTGTGTTCCCTTGTTGCATCCTGGAAAAACCAGGGGTGGCAATCTGGCTGGTAAGCTCCTGCGAAGCATGTGCAGCGGGAGGCGTGACCTTGCCAGAAGATGAACAAGCATGTCGCAACAGTCTAACTGACACAATTGTTATTAGTGCATCGGCCCCCATTTTGTCGGAGAGTGTGGTATTTCTGTTACATCTTGGCCAGAGCGTCGCAGCCCGTTGATGGCGATTGGCCTGCGCGGTGATTGACCCGTCCTGCCCAGACGTTTAACCGGACGTTTAATCCGCTTCGGATACCTATCCAGCACCACGAGGAACGAACAGATGAAACTTGATTCCAGCATCGCCGCCGTTGTCACCGGTGCGGCATCCGGCCTCGGCGCAGCCACGGCGCGGGCGCTGGCAGCCAGGGGCGTCAAGGTCGCGATCTTTGATCTGCAGGAAGAGAAAGGCAAGGCTATCGCCGAAGAGATCGGCGGGATATTTTGCGAAGTGAACGTGATGGACGATGCCAGCGTCGATGCCGGGCTTGCCAAGGCCCGCGCGGCGCACGGCCAGGAGCGGATCCTCGTCAACTGCGCCGGGACTGCCAACGCGATCAAGACAATCAGCCGCGACCGCGAGACCGGGGCGATCAAGCACTTCCCGCTCGATGCCTTCACTTTCATCGTGGGTCTCAACCTGATCGGCACGTTCCGCTGCATTGCCAAGTCGGCGGCGGGTATGGTCACGGCTGAGCCCATCGACGAGTTCGGCCAGCGCGGGGTGATCATCAACACCGCCTCGGTCGCTGCTGAAGACGGCCAGATGGGCCAGGCGGCCTATTCGGCTTCCAAGGGCGGCGTCGTCGGCATGACCCTGCCGATCGCGCGCGACCTGATGAGCGAGGGCATCCGGGTCAACACCATCCTGCCCGGCATTTTCGAGACGCCGCTGATGAAGTCCTTGCCGGAAAAGGCGCAGGAATCGCTGGCGGCTGCGGTGCCATTTCCCAAGCGGCTCGGGCGGCCTGAGGAATATGCCAATCTGGCGCTCGCGATGATCGAGAACGACTACTGGAACGGCGAGGACGTCCGGCTCGATGGCGCGATCCGCATGGCGCCGCGCTGATCGGAAATGGTGGCCATGGCAGAGGCCGATCTTGGATCGCTGCCCGGGGCGCGGGCGCTGCTGCTGGATACGGCCAGCGCGATCATGCGCGAAGGGGATGTCGACGACATTTCGCTTTCCGAGCTGAGCCTTCGTTCGGGGCTCAATTCGGCGCTGGTGAAGTATTATTTCGGCAACAAGGCGGGGCTGCTCAAGGCCCTGCTCGATCGCGACTGGCAGGCGATTGTCACCAGCGTCGATGCATTGGTGGCCAAGGATGGCTGGGACCCGGAGGCGAAGCTGCGGCGGCATATCTCCAAGGTGGTCGATACCTTCTATGCCGTGCCCTATCTCAACCGGCTGACCATGCGGCTGGTCGGCGAAAGCGACGAGGCCGAGGCGCGGCGGATCGCCGATTGCTATCTCTCGCCGCTCTACCGGGCCTATGAACAGCTGATCGGCGACGGCGTCAAGGCAGGGGTGTTTCGCCCGATCGATCCGCAGCTGTTCTATTTTACCGTGACCGGCGCTGTCGACCGCTTCTTTTCGGCGCGGCTGGTGCTAAAGCACTGTTTCGATCAGGATACCCTGACCGAGGAACTGCGCGATCGCTATCGCGAGCACACCGTGGACATTATCATGGCAGGCATTCTTGCGCACTGAAAAACCCGAGACATGGCACATCGGCGTAATCGGCGGCTCGGGGCTGGCCGATGGCCTGGAGCTGGAAGATGCGCAGGAGATCCGGGTCGCCAGCCCGTTCGGCGAACCTTCCGGGCCAGTGACCTCTGGGCATATCGGCGACGTGCGCTTCACTTTCCTGGCGCGGCACGGGGCCGGCCATCGCCTACCTCCCGGTTCGATCAACTCCCGCGCCAATGTGGATGTGCTCAAGCGCTGCGGAGTCACCGACGTGCTGGCGCTCTCCGCGATCGGTTCGCTGCGCGAGCAGCTGGTGCCGGGGCATTTCGTGGCCGTGGACCAATTCATCGACCGCACTTCGGGTCGCCCGTCCAGCTTCTTTGGCCCGGGCCTGGTCGCCCATGTCAGTCTGGCCGATCCGGTCTGCCCGCGGCTGGCAGGCTTTGCCGCAGAGGCCGCGCGCGGCGCAGGGGCCGAGGTCCAAGACGGCGGCTGCTATATTGCCATCGATGGCCCGCAGTTTTCGACCCGCGCCGAGTCAGCGCTTTACCGGCAGTGGGGCGCCGATGTCATTGGCATGACCGCAATGCCCGAAGCGAGCCTCGCCCGCGAGGCCGAGCTGCCCTATGCCTTGCTCGCCATGGTCACCGACTATGACTGCTGGCGAGACGATACGGCCGGGGTCGAGGCGGCGGAAGTCTTCGCAGTGATGGCGGCCAATGCTGAGCGCGCGCGCAGCGCCGTCCAATGCCTTGCCGCGTTGCTGCCGCCGGTTCGCGAGGCGAGCCCAATCGACCATGCGCTCGAACATGCCGTGGCGACGGCCCCCGCGGCGCGCGATGCCCGGCTGGTCGCCATGCTCGATGCCGTGGCAGGGCGGGTTTTGGGGCCCACCGGAGAGTGATCTGACATGCATCGCTTTGCCAACCCCGCCCGCTTCCTGCGTATCGCACGCTGGTTGACGCCGCTGCTGCTTCTCGTCGGGCTGGCCGTGGCCGGAATTGCGCTGGCGATGGGTCTATGGAGCGTGCCGCCCGACCGCTTGCAGGGCGATACGGTGCGCATCCTGTTCATCCACGTGCCCGCCGCGTGGCTCGGCATGGCGGGCTGGATGGCCATTGCCGCCGCGAGTATCACCGAGCTGGTCTGGCGGCATCCGCTCGCCGGGATCGCCGCTCGCGCCGCTGCCGTGCCGGGCGCGGTGTTCACGGCGATCTGCCTTGCCACCGGCTCGCTATGGGGCCGGCCGGCCTGGGGCACTTGGTGGGAATGGGATGGCCGGCTAACCTCGATGCTGGTGCTGCTGTTCCTCTATTTCGCCTATATTGCGCTGGCCGATGCCGCGAGCCGCGCTGGCGGCGGGCAGGGGCGCCTTGCCGCGATCTTTGGCCTCGTCGGCGCAGTCAACATTCCGATCATTCACTATTCGGTGCTGTGGTGGAACAGTTTGCATCAACCGCCCAGCATCACGATGTCGGCATTTGGGGGCAAGTCGGCGATCTCGGCAGTGTTCCTCTATCCGTTGCTGGCCGCTACGCTGGGTTTTTCACTGATATTCGGCGGCGTGGTGCTGGCGCGGATGCGGGCGATCCTGGCGGATCAGCAGGCCGAGGCAAGGCTGCGGCGCAGGGCGATGGAGTGAATCAGTAAACTGCCAGCCGCGCCGCGCCTGCGGCCATCTCACCAATCACCGACGACCGATCAAAACCCGCTGCCCTTATGCAGGCCATCGCCGCATCCGCGCCTTCCGGCGCCACCGCCACCAGCAATCCGCCGCTGGTTTGCGGATCGGTCAGCAGGTCGCGCTGCCATTCTGCCTGCCCCGGCGCGAGATCGGCTTCGTGGCCATAGCTGGCCCAGTTGCGGCCTGAGGCTCCGGTGCGGGTGCCGCTGCGAGCGAGATCGACGACACTTTCCAGCAGAGGCAGAGAGTCGAAGCCGATCCGCGCCCCCAAACCTGAGCCCCGGCACATCTCCAGCCCATGGCCGAGCAGGCCGAAGCCGGTGACGTCGGTTATCGCATGGACATGAGGCAGGGCAGCAAGTTCGGACCCCACCGCATTGAGCTTCGTCGCCGAAGCCACCAGCGCGGCATAGGCCTCGCCATGTGCCGCCTCGCCCAATGTGCCGCTTTTCAGTGCTGCGCTTAGCACACCGACGCCGAGCGGCTTGGTCAGGATCAGCACATCGCCCGCCTTTGCCCCGGAATTGCGCATGATCCGGTCCGGGTGGACCAGTCCGATCACCGCCAGCCCATAGATCGGCTCGGGCGCGTCGATCGAATGGCCGCCCGCCACCGGGATCCCCGCCTCGGCGCAAATCGAGGCACCGCCGGCGAGAATGGCAGATACGGTTTCGGGCGCGATCTTGCCGAGCGGCATGCCGAGGATTGCGAGCGCCATGATCGGTTTGCCGCCCATGGCATAGACATCCGACAGCGCATTGGCGGCGGCGATACGTCCGAAATCGCGGGCGTCATCGACAATCGGCATGAAAAAATCGGTGGTGGCGATTACGGCTTGGGTCTCGGAAATGCGATAGACTGCGGCGTCGTCGCCGGTCTCGGTGCCCACCAGAAGATCGGGGTAGGCCTGCATTTTGGGTATGGCCGAGAGCAGCTCATGCAGCACCGCCGGCGAGAGCTTGCAGCCACAGCCGCCCCCGTGGGAAAGCGCAGTCAGGCGGGTTTCGTATTCGGCCATGTTAAACGTTCCGTCATGGTGGCATAGATGCGGCGAGGAGGCTCCCGTTGCACTTTGAAAACCCGCTCCGCAAGCTGCCGCAAGTGCAGCGGCTGCTCGAATTGCCGGGCGCGGCGGAATTGTGCGCGGCATACGGGCGCGCAGCTGTGACGGCTGCAATACGCGATCTGCTGGCAGAGCTGCGCAGTGGAATTGCGAACGGGGCCACTGTGGTGCCGGAGGCAGCAGAGATTCTTCGTTCCTGCGAGGCCCTTCTCACCGCCCGCAAGCGTCCTGGGCTGCGCCGGGTGATCAATGCCACGGGCGTGGTGCTCCACACCAATCTTGGCCGGGCACCGCTGGCAACCGAAGCCATTGCGGTCATGGCGGAACTGGCTGCGGGCTACAGCAATCTGGAATTCGACCTTGCGACCGGATCGCGCGGATCACGCACTGCGGCTTTGGAACCACTGCTGCGAGACGTAACGGGCGCTGAAGCGGCGCTGGCAGTGAACAATGGCGCGGCGGCGATCCTGCTGGCGCTGGCGGCGCTGGCTGGTGGCGGCGAGGTTATCGTTTCGCGCGGCGAGCTGGTCGAGATCGGCGGCGGTTTCCGCATTCCCGATGTGATCCGCCAGGGCGGGGCGCGGCTGGTCGAGGTCGGCTCGACCAACAAGACCCGCATCGCCGACTACCGGGCGGCCATCGGCCCGGATACGCGGGTGCTGCTCAAGGTCCACCAGAGCAATTTCCGCACCGTCGGCTTTACCGGCGAGACCGGGATGAGCGAGCTGTCGGCGCTGGCGCACGAACATGGCCTGCTGGTGGTCGCCGATCTTGGCAGCGGTCTGTTGCGGTCCGCGCCTGGCTCACTGGAGCCGACGCTTGGCGAGGCGCTGACGGCGGGCGCGGACCTTGTGACATGCAGCGGCGACAAGCTGTTCGGCGGCCCGCAGGCGGGGTTGATCCTTGGGCGCAAGCTCGCCGTCGATCCGCTGCGCAGCCATCCGCTCCTGCGCGCAGTGCGGCTCGACAAGCTGACCCTGGCGGCGCTGGAGGCGACCTTGATGTTGCACCGCGACCAACCCCAATGCGTGCCGGTGGCGCGGATGCTGGGGCAGGGCGAGGCCGAATTGCAAGTGCGGGCCGAATGGTTGGCGCAAATGCTGGGCAGCGGCGAAATGATCGTCAGCGAGGCTTTCGCGGGCGGCGGTTCGCTGCCAGAAGAACGCTTGGCCAGCCGAGCCCTGGCACTCGATCCGCCGATGGGGGCAGATGCCGCAGCGGCAGTTCTGCGCGCGGGAACGCCCGCGGTGGTCGGCCGGATCGCCAACGGGCGCTTGCTGCTTGACATGTTGACCGTGGCCGATGCCGAGCTGCCCGATCTGGCCCGAGCCCTCAAGGCTGTCCTGGGGTGAGCCGCAGCACTGTCGGCGTGATCGGCCATGTCGATCACGGCAAGACCGCGCTGGTCGGCGCGCTGACCGGGCAGGACACCGACCGCCTGCCCGAGGAAAAGGCGCGGGGAATATCCATCGCATTGGGCTTTGCGCACCTCGACGAAACAGTCGATCTGATCGACATGCCCGGCCACGAACGCTTCGTGCGCACCATGATTTCCGGGGCGACCGGGATTGATGCGGTGCTGCTGGTGGTCGCTGCAAATGAGGGCGTGCAGCCGCAGACTGTCGAG
>JBDSSP010000039.1:0-6420 GCA_039928735.1 Novosphingobium sp.
CCTGGGGCACGAGGCTCGCGGCATAGTTCCCGCCGCATTTGGCTGCACCCGTGCCGCCCGGCGCAGCGCGGGTATAATCGCTCACCCAGATTGAAACTGCCGGGGCGCCCGATTTGAAATAGTTGCCTGCCGGGCTGGCGATTACGAGGTATTTGTACCTCTTGGCCGGACGCACTCCAAGGAAGGCCTCGGTGGCAATCATGAAGGGACGCAGATAGAGCGAGCCGCCTTCGACATCGGGGAACCAGTTGCGGTCGGCCTTGACCAGCTGGCGCACGCTTTCGATGAACAGCGCTTCAGGCAAGGCGGGCATGGCGAGGCGTTCGGCACTCCGGTTGAAACGCGCGGCATTGGCATCGGCGCGGAACAGAGCAATGCCGCCGTCCTGCTGGCGATAGGCCTTGAGGCCTTCGAAGATTTCCTGCGCATAGTGCAGCACAGCCGCCGCCGGATCGAGCGCGATAGGCTGGCGCGGGCCAACCGTGGCATCGTGCCAGCCGCGCCCCTCATCCCATTCGATCACCACCATATGATCGGAAAAATTGGTTCCAAACCCGGGGTTGGCGAGTATCTGCGTGCGCACCTGGCCTGGAGTGGGTGCGGGGTGGGGCAGGCTGGTAAAGCGAAGGTCTAGAGCGGCGGCGGTCGCCATATTCGTGCATTCCCTCATGTTTATCGCACCCGCGTTGAACGAATATTACGCAATTGGCAATTGAAATGAAATTAATGGCAAGTGCAGTTTCTGCATTCGTCGATAGGGGGAAATGGCCGAAATGGGAAGATCGGATTGGCTTGTGATCTGGCGGTATCCGGTTTTGGGAACCCGTCGCTCGACCGATCATAGTGGGCAATGATGTGAAGCACCGCAGCGGCCAGTCTAGCAAGGCCGCCAAATGCCTAGCCCAAAAATGTGAAGGGCCGCAGCGGTCAATCCGCTACGGCCCTTCGCATGGTCAGCGGCGGAGAAGTGCCGCTTACGAAGCCTCTATCGCTGTTTTAATCAGCGATAATGCTCCGCAACGGCTATGTCCGACCTCTGTGCTGAACCATGAGACATCGGATCACCTCCTTTCGCGCTGTTGAGCCAAGTTGCCGCGTGTGCGGCTGACCGCAATGTGAATCATTCGGCGCTGCACAACAAGTCTTGCATGAAAATAATTTGCTGTCAGAATCAGAAGTTCGGGCTTGCGCAATTCGCCGCTTGGACCACTCTTATCGACAATCCTCGATCACCCGGCTCACTTCTGTCCAGCTTGGCACATAGAGCGTTGGAAGGCCGGCAGTTTCCACCGCGAAGCGGCCGCGGCTAAAGGCCATTGCATCGAGCAGGCTGTCGCGCGAGGGCAACGAAAGCGCAATGACCGGCGGCGGGCCGGGCTCAGGACTGGCGCTGAGCGTGCGGTTCAGGGTGGATGTCTGGATGGTCACGGGGACTGGACCAGTCGCCGCGCCGGGGCGGATCAAGGTGATCGATCCGGCATTGCGGTTGCAGCTTAGCACCAGCGTTTCGCCGCCAAAGCGCGCGACCGAACGGGCGCCTTCCATCCGCCAGTGCCAATTGCCGGGCGTAATCGGCATGTCCCGCCAGTTGGTCACGCGCGAAGGTGGCGGTGGAGGCGGCCGATCGCGGCTCGGGGCAGGACCTTGCGTCGGCGCCGGAACGGGGATCATCCGGCCTGAGCAGGATGCCAGCACGATCAGAGCAGTAGCTAGCGCAAATGTGCGAAGGTGATGGTAGCGATTTGCCTTCATCTTCACCCTATGGGATGTGCGGGAACTTCCGGCAAGCCCGGCAAACCCATGATTAACCCGCAAAAGGCCCGGCCCATCTCCGCTAAACCTGCCAAGCAACGCATCGATCAATTGCTGGTGGCGCGCGGCCATGCCGAAAGCCGGGCGCGGGCGCAGGCGCTGGTGCTGGCCGGGTTGGTCTATTCCAATGAGACGAAAGTCCTCAAGCCCGGCCAGACTGTTCCCGAAGATGCGCAGATCGACGTGCGCGGACGCGATCATCCTTGGGTCTCGCGCGGCGGGATCAAACTGGCGCATGCGCTGGAACACTTTGGTCTCGATCCGGCGGGCGCGGTGGCGATGGATATCGGCAGTTCGACGGGCGGCTTTACCGATGTACTGCTGAGCCATGGCACGACGCGGGTGTTCGCCGTCGATTCCGGGACCAACCAGTTGGCCTGGAAGCTGCGGCAGGATCCCCGGGTGACGGTGCTGGAAAAGACCAGTGCGCGGATTTTGACCCCAGGACAGATCGATGCGCCCTGCAACTGGGTGGTTTGTGACGCGAGCTTTATCGGGCTTGCGAAAGTTCTGGATAAGCCGCTGCAACTTGCTGCTGACAGTTGCCAGCTTGTCGCATTAATCAAGCCGCAGTTCGAAGTCGGCAAAGGCGAGGTCGGAAAGGGCGGAGTGGTGCGCGATTCGGTGCTCCACGAACGGGTCTGCGGCGAAGTGCGCGAATGGCTGGAACGTGCCGGATGGCAGGTGCAAGGTATCGTCGAAAGTCCCATTACGGGACCGGAAGGGAACGTCGAATTCCTGATTGCGGCGCGGCGCGGTTAGAATGATTGCCACTTGTGTCCAAGCCAGCCACTATGTTGATTGGATTGTATGAAATCAGATTCGGGGTTTTCGCTGCGATGACCGAGCTTGCTTCTTCTGGCCAATTGCGGGCGGCATTTCTGCGCTGGGCACTGGTGCTGGTGCCGGGCATGGTGCTGCTGGGCTTCTTGTCGAGCATAATTTCCGGCAGCGGCCCTGGCAGTGCCTGGTTCGATGGACTGATCAAGCCAGCGCTCTACCCGCCGCCGCAGACCTTCGGAATTGTCTGGTCGGTGCTTTATGCGATGATGGGATTGGCGCTGGCGGTGATCATGTCGGCGCGTGGGGCATGGGGGCGCGGACAAGCGGTGATCGCATTTATCGTTCAGTTGCTCATTAACCTCGCCTGGTCGCCGCTGTTTTTCGCCGCGCATCAGATTACGGGCGCGCTCGTCGTGATCGGCGTGCTCGACGTGGTCGTGATCGTGACGATCTGGCTGTTCTGGCGGGTGCGGCCACTGGCTGGCGTGCTGATGCTGCCCTATCTCGCCTGGATCCTGTTTGCGACCTTGCTTAACTGGCAGTTTTTGCAGGCCAATCCGGGAGCCGATGGCAAGCCGGGTGCACCGGCAGTGCAGCGGATTCAGCTCTAGCCCTTGCAGTCGGGCGCCGGTTGCCCCATCTGGCGGCCATGCAAAGTGAAAATCCCCTGCTCGCCGATTTTGCCAAATTGATGAATGCCGCTGCCGGGACACTTGCCGGCATGGGCCGGGAGGCCCGCGACGGCGCGCGTGAACGCATGCGCGAAGCGATGGGCGGCCTGGACTTCGTTAGCCGCGAGGAATTCGAGGCAGTCAAGGCGATGGCCGCCAAAGCGCGTGAAGAAGCCGAAGTGTTGAAGGCGCGGGTCGAAGCGCTGGAAAAGGCTGCTCTCGCGAAGTCGAAGAAGTAATGCAGCACTCTGCCTGACCCGGTTGCCTAGCGGCGCGTTGGCCTATATCCGCCGCATCGATGCCGCCGAGCCAAACAAAACAGCATGATCCCCTGATCTGGTGCGCGCTGATCGCGCTGGGTTTCCTTGCGCTTGTCTGGCATCGGCTTGGCATTCCCTCGAAAATCTATTTCGACGAAGTTCACTACGTCCCCGCCGCGCGCAAGCTGCTGGCGATGGAAGCAGTCAACTCCGAGCATCCGATGGTTGGCAAGGAGCTCATCGCCGCCGCCATCTGGCTGCTGGGGGACCGGCCGGTGGTCTGGCGGATACCATCGGCACTGTTCGGTGCATTCGGCCTGTTCGCCTTCGGGCGGACGATCTGGTGGGCGAGCGGGCGTCGCTTCGCCACACTATCGGGCATGGGCTTGCTGGTTACCAGCTTTGCCTGGTTCATCCACAGCCGCATCGCCATGCTCGATATGTTCATGGCCGCATTTGGTATGGCAGCACTGTGGCAACTCGCTGTGGCGGTGCACTTACCTGCGAGACAGGCGCGCTGGCGGCTCGCTCTCGCGGGTGTGCTGTTCGGGCTTGCGCTGGGCGTGAAGTGGAGTGTGGTTGGAGTCGCCGCCCTGCCGGGATTGGTATTCCTCGCCCTGCGCTTCCGCGACCACGGGAGGCGACTGTTGATCGAGAGCGAGACGCGGCCGATCGCCGGTATTGCACTGTGGGAAGCCGCGCTTTGGCTTGGGGTGCTGCCCTTGGCAGTCTACTGGTTCAGCTATCTGCCTGCCTTCCTCTATCCCTTGAACCCCACAGATCCGCTCCAGCCTGTCGCCTGGCATCGCTATATGCTGCAATTGCAGGACAGTGTGGTCAAGCTTCACCCCTACCGTTCGAACTGGCCCGATTGGGTGGTGAACTGGCGGGCGGTCTGGTATCTTTATGAGCCGATCGATGGAGCGCAGCGCGGGGTGCTGCTGATCGGCAACCCGTTCTCGATGCTGGCCGGGCTACCCGCACTGCTCTGGTGCCTGTGGACCGGGCTTTGGGGAGTTCGGGGGCGGAAGCGGAATGATGCGCTGGCTTTTGCCGGGCTTTACCTGGCTGCGCTGGGACTATGGTTCGTTTCCACCAAGCCGATCCAGTTTTACTACCATTACCTTCTGCCCGGATCGTTCCTGATGGCTTGCCTCGCGCTGGCACTCGATGATGTCTGGGCGCGGGGCGGGCGGTGGCGCTGGGCGGCGGTGGCACCGCAGGTCATCGCTGCCGGAATGTTCGTGTGGTTCTATCCGATCATATCGGCGGGTGCATTGCACGAGGGGAGGAACAGCTTCCTGCACTGGATGTGGCTGCGCAGCTGGCGTTAGGCATTGCGCTTGGTTGTCTGTAGAGCATGGCTATGGCCAAAGCTGACCGCCTCGAACGACTTGACACCCGCCGGAGTGAACTGGAGACGGAGTATCGCGATTTGCTGGTGCATGCCTTGCAGAAAGCATCGGCAGGCTCGTGGGGCTTGTTTGGCCATAACCCGAAGGATCGAGCCGCCGTTGCCAAATGGACCGGACCTGTAGAGGAATTGTGCGATCTGGGTCAGGCCATCGACAAGATGCGCGATGATCTGGGTCTTGAACCATTCGCCTTGCATCAGGAATTCGAGGCGTCACTCGGGCCTGTTGCTGCAACTGCTCCGGGAGAGCCAAAACAGGCGAGGGCATGGCTTGACCGGCTAGGCCTGTCTGCTGATGCCAGCGACGGCTAGCCCAGCCTCAATACTTGCCCCAGACAAATTTGCTCGACAGCGCAAAATTCCACACCGAGCCAACGACGATTCCGATGATCGCCGCCGGGTAGGCATGGAAACCCATCCGCAGCAGCGCCGCGCCCACTCCGACATTGGCGAGCAAACCGACCGAGCAAGTGAGCGCAAACTTGGCCCAGCCGCGCAGCAATGGCACGACACCGCGCAGACGTTTGTCGGCATAGGTCAGCTCGTTGTTGAGCACGAAGTTGAAGCTCATCGCCACTACGGCCGCACTGGTTTGTGCAATGATGAAGTCGGTCTGCGCTGACCAGTTGTGATAGGCGAATTGCTCGCCGAGCAGACCGAGCACAGCGGCCAGCACCGCCATATGCACGACCACGCCGACACCGCCGATAGTGCCGAACAGCGCGAACCGGGTCGGGATTATCCGGCCCAGCCACTTGTCATAGAGCCCGACCAGGAATTCGAACACGACCGTGCGGTCAAGTTTGCTTTGGCCCTCAGTGCGCGCGGCGAAGTTCAAAGGAAATTCCTTTACCCGCAGCGGCTGATCAACAGTCGCCAGGATATCGAGCAGGATCTTGAAGCCGACGCCCGAAAGCCGGTGGGCATCGGCGCGCAGGGTTGCGGCGGGCAGCATGAAATAGCCGCTCATCGGGTCGGTGAGTTCGACGCCGGTCACTTTGCGGGCAATGGCATTGGCGATGCCTGACGCCTTGACCCGGTCCGGCCTGCCCCATTCCTCGGTGCTCGCGCCTTCGGCAAAGCGTGAGGCATAGGCGAGGTCGTATTGGCCGCTGGTGAGGGCACCCAGCATTTGCGGCAACAGCGCCGGATCGTGCTGAAGATCGGCGTCCATTACCGCGACATAAGGCGCGGAGGTGGCCAGCATGCCTTCGATTGCCGCCGAGGCGAGGCCGCGCCGGCCGATCCGCTGGATCACGCGGATGCGCGGGTCTTCGAGGCCGATGGCGCGGGCTTCGTCGGCAGTCCCGTCTGGACTGTTATCGTCCACATAGATCGCTTCCCAGCTGAGATCACCCCCATTACCGCTCAGCGCGGCATCGAGCCTTGCCACCAGCGGGCGCAGGTTTGCCCGCTCGTTGTATGTCGGCAGGATGACGGCGAGCTGCAGCGGTTTGACCGTTGCGGCGTTGGCCGGTTC
>JBDSSP010000040.1:0-5354 GCA_039928735.1 Novosphingobium sp.
TGATCGATGGTCTTGCAGGCGATCATCCCCCAGGCGCCCGGCGGGACGGTGCCCGGAAGATAGCCGCCGATTTCAGCTCTCGAAGGTTCGCGGTACCACTCGGCCTGATAGAGTTTCGCCCCACCCGGCCCCTCGCCCGGTCCATAGGCGCCTGCGCTGTTGCCGCTTCCGGCAGAGGAGCCAGAATGACCCATCTTCGATATGTCGGATGCTGCCATGTCGGCCTTCGACATTTCAATCATCTGAACTGGCGGGATTTTGGAGATGATGGGCGGCTGGGGCAGATGGGGCGGCATTGGCAGTACGGCGCGGCTCATTTGCGGAGCGGCACTCGCGCTGGCCTTCTCGTGTTGCTGCTTATGCTGTTCCTGATTTCGGCTCGACAAGGTGGTCGCCGTCAGGTGCATGCCCGGCCCGCCTGGGATGTCCTGGAGCACACCCATGGCAATCAGCACGGCCAATATAAGTGCGACGATGCCAAGTGATAGCAGCAATGCTATCAGGCGGGTCGGCAATGATGGGCGGCTGTCGTATGCAGTCAGCGTGGTATTTGTGGGGAGCATGCCCCGGCGCGATTACACGCCGGGCACGCTCCCCACAATCCTAGGAATTGTTTCTGAAGCGTCGCTCTGAGGTTAGTTTTTTACACCAACTACCGGAACGTCGATGGTAGCCTTCTTGGTCTCGACTGTCGGAACATCGACGGTGGTGGGCTTGGTTCCCACCACGACCTTCTTCGAATTAAGGTCAACCTGCGGAAGCGATCCGGCATCCGCCTTGACGCTGACAGTTGGCATTTGGCCATCCTGGGTAACTTTAGCGCTGAAAAACCCCGTCGCAAACAGAATACCGACAAGGACAATTGCGACCAGCACGATCATCAGCAGAACATTGCCCAAGCTGGACCTGCGCGGTGCTTCCTCAATGCGTCCGTCAGTAGAACGATACTCGGCCATGGAAATTCTCCTGTTTTGGTCGCAGGGAGAACACCGCAGATACGGATCGGTTCCAATTTTGCTGAACTCAAGAAAAAAACTTGAATACCTTCCCACCCGCTGGCCAGCGATTCAGCGGCAAAATGCACTGTCACTGCGCTCAAGGTGAAGGTGATTGGCGTGGGCGGCATTGTAAGCAGGCCCCAGTACCGTGCCAAAGCGCTTGCACGCGCTGATATAGATCACACGGAGGAATTCACGCTCCGCCCACGACCCGCCGTTCCACTCGGCAACGACGGTAATGCGCCGTCCGTCGGCCAAGACAAATCCCGAGACGTCGATCGCATTGGCATTGGCATGGGCGGAGAGGCGATCTGATCCTGCGATATTGCGGCAGCTAAAGCTGCCCATGGTTTCGATCCGCACCAGTTCGCTGCCAAGGATTTGCCGCGCCGCTCGGTCCACTCCGAAGCGCGCCCAGGCAGCGAATGTGGAGGCCAGCGGACAGGTCACTGGCCCAAGGTTGGTGATGCCGAGAACGCCCTCGTCGCCGCGCAGGCTGGCAAGCCGGACGGTGTTCAATGTCGCACAGCCCGCGCCGAAATAACGGTCAGGCAACGGTGTGAACGAGGCTTTGGTTGCGCCAAGCTGAGACAGGCATTGCAGCGCCTCGGGGCGCAGAGCGAATTGCTGGCTTGCTCGGGCGGGAACCCGGGTACCTTCGGAGCAGGCACCGAGCAAAGCCATCACGGGCAACAGGACAAAGACCCACCGCACAAGTGCATTTTCCGCTAACATGGTTAACAACTGGTTTAAGTTATCCGCGACCGTCCGTGGGATTACCTTGACATGCTGCAGCGCAACACTAGACGCGGCTCCGGGCCACGCGGTCCCAACGCCGCGCGTGCTCTCTGTAAGGAGAGACTACATGACTGTTGCAATGCCGGCGCGCACACCTGCGCGTCCGTTCTTCTCTTCCGGTCCCTGCGCCAAGCCGCCGGGCTGGACCCCCGAAAAACTCGCTACCGAATCGCTGGGCCGCTCGCACCGCGCGAAGATCGGCAAGACGCGCCTGCAGTATTGCATCGACCTGATGCGCGATGTGCTGCAGCTGCCCGAATCCCACCGCATTGGCATTGTCCCCGGCTCAGATACCGGCGCATTCGAAATGGCGATGTGGACGATGTTGGGCGCGCGCGGCGTGACTGCGCTGGCGTGGGAGAGCTTCGGCGATGGCTGGGTCACCGATGCCGTCAAGCAGCTCAAGCTCGAACCCACCGTGATGCGCGCCGATTATGGCCAACTGCCCGATCTCGACAAGGTCGACTGGTCGGACGATGTGCTGTTCACCTGGAACGGCACCACCTCGGGCGTGCGCGTGCCAGACGGCGAATGGATTTCGGACGACCGCGAAGGCCTCTCGTTTGCCGACGCGACCAGCGCGGTATTCGCTTATGACATTCCGTGGGACAAGATCGACGTCGCCACGTTCTCCTGGCAGAAAGTGCTGGGCGGCGAAGGCGGCCACGGCGTGCTGATCCTGGGGCCGCGCGCGGTTGAGCGTCTCGAAAACTACACTCCAGACTGGCCCCTGCCCAAGGTTTTCCGCCTGATGGCCAAAGGCAAGCTGGCCGAAGGCATTTTCAAGGGCGAGACGATCAACACGCCGTCGATGCTCGCGGTGGAAGATGCGATCTTTGCGCTTGAATGGGCCAAGTCGATTGGCGGGCTCGAAGGCTTGCAAAAGCGCTGCACCACGAATTCGGATGCATTGGCGAAGATCGTCGCCGAGCGCGACTGGCTGGGCCACCTTGCAATCGATCACGGTACCCGCTCGAAAACTTCGGTCTGCCTGACGGTCGAAGGCGCGGACGAAGCCTTCATCAAGACCTTCGCCGGCCTGCTCGAAAAGCAAGGCGCAGCGTACGACATCGCCGGTTACCGCGATGCCCCGCCGGGGCTGCGCATCTGGTGCGGCGCGACTGTCGATGCCGCCGATATCGAGGCGCTCGGCCCTTGGCTCGACTGGGCCTATGAGACTGTCAGGACCGAGGAACAGGCAAAGCACTCCGCTCCGCACTCCTGACCCGGTCACCCCGGCCTTGGGCCGGGGTCCCGCTGCCTTCGTCAGAGCCGCAAAGAAAAGCGCGATCCCGGGGCAAACCCGGGATGGCGACATCAAGGACAAGTTCAATGACCAAGCCCCGCGTACTCATTTCCGACCAAATGGACCCCAAGGCCGAGCAGATTTTCCGCGAGCGCGGCTGCGATGTCGATGTCATCACCGGCAAGAGCCCCGAAGAACTCGGCGAAATCATCGGCAAGTATGACGGCCTCGCCATTCGCTCGACCACCAAGCTGACCAAAGAGCTGATCGAAAAGGCGACCAATCTCAAGGTCGTCGGCCGTGCCGGGATCGGGGTCGACAACATCGATATCCCCGCCGCCTCGGTTAAGGGCATTGTCGTGATGAACACCCCGTTCGGCAATTCGATCACTACTGCCGAACACGCCATCGCGCTGATGTTCGCCCTCGCCCGCCAGTTGCCCGAGGCCGATGCTTCGACACAGGCGGGGAAGTGGGAGAAGAACCGCTTCATGGGCGTCGAGGTCACCGGCAAGACACTTGGCCTGATTGGCGCGGGCAATATCGGATCGATCGTGGCCAGCCGCGCGCTGGGGCTCAGGATGAAGGTCGTCGCTTTCGATCCCTTCCTCACGCCCGAACGCGCGCTTGAGATGGGCGTGGAGAAGGCAGACCTCGATACGCTGCTGGCCAAAGCGGATTTCATCACGCTTCACACCCCGCTGACTGACCAGACCCGCAACATTCTCTCCGCCGAAAACATCGCCAAGTGCAAGAAGGGCGTGCGGATCATCAACTGCGCGCGCGGCGGCCTGATTGACGAGGACGCGCTGAAGGCGGCGCTTGATTCGGGCCAAGTTGCAGGCGCGGCGCTCGATGTGTTTACCAAGGAGCCGGCCAAGGAATCGCCCCTGTTCGGAACGCCCAATTTCATCTCGACCCCGCATCTGGGCGCTTCGACCGATGAGGCTCAGGTCAATGTCGCGATCCAGGTCGCCGAGCAGCTGTCAGACTATCTGGTCCACGGCGGCGTCACCAATGCGCTCAACATGCCATCGCTCAGCGCCGAAGAAGCGCCCAAGCTTCGGCCCTACATGGCACTGGCCGAACGCCTTGGCAGCCTCGTCGGCCAGCTCGCGCATGACAACCTGACGCAGATCAGCATCGAGGTGGAAGGCGCCGCCGCCCAGCTCAACATCAAGCCGATCACAGGCGCGGTGCTGGCAGGCCTGATGCGCCGCTATTCCGACACTGTGAACATGGTCAACGCACCATTCCTCGCCAGGGAGCGCGGCCTGGATGTGCGCGAAGTGCGCCATGACCGCGAGGGCGATTATCACACGCTGGTGCGCGTAACAGTTGCTACCTCGCAGGGCGATCGTTCGGTGGCGGGCACTTTGTTCGGCAACCGCGAGCCGCGGCTGGTCGAGATATTTGGCATCGGCATCGAAGCTGATCTGGCCGGGCACATGCTCTATATTGTCAACGAGGACGTGCCTGGCTTCATCGGCCGGATCGGTACGCTGCTTGGCGAACACGGCATCAACATCGGTACATTTCATCTTGGGCGGCGCACAGCGGGTGGTGAGGCAGTGCTGCTGCTCTCGCTCGACAGCGCAATCCCGCCAGCGGTTCTGGACCTGGCGGCAAAAGTGCCGGGAGTGAAGATGGTGAAGGCGCTGGAGTTTTGAGAATTGGCGTTGGGAATGGCGTGGCAACAGCGGCGGTCCTTCGACATGCTCA
Organism: Novosphingobium sp.; assembly: GCA_039928735.1. Classification (GTDB taxonomy): domain Bacteria; phylum Pseudomonadota; class Alphaproteobacteria; order Sphingomonadales; family Sphingomonadaceae; genus Novosphingobium. The sequence continues at coordinate 4,765 of JBDSSP010000040.1, forward strand.
GGACGAGCGGGCCTTTGTTCGTTGCTCCAGTCCCCAGCCCCGCTCATGGTGAGCTTGTCAAAGCACGCGCTCTGACATTCGACACACAGGCAACTCCCCGCTAAGGGCGCGAATATGCAAGACACCGACCGCGATCTGCTGCCCGAAGGACTTGAAGACCGCCTGCCCCGCAGTGCAGCGGCGGCAGCGCGGGTTACCCGCTCGGTGATGGATGTCATGGACAGCTACGGCTATGACCGGGTGCAGCCACCTGCCATCGAATTCGAGAAGTCGCTGGCGAGCCGCATGGCCGGAGTGGAAACACGCCGGATGTTCCGCTTTGTCGATCCATCCAGTTTGCGCACGCTGGCGCTGCGGTCGGACATCACCCCGCAAGTCGGGCGGATTGCCGCGACAGGTCTCGCCAGCGCGGCGCGTCCGCTGCGGCTGTGCTATGCCGGCCAGGTGCTAACCATCAAGGGCGACGGCCTCGACCCTGCCCGCGAACGCTTGCAGATCGGCGCGGAGCTGATTGGCAGCGACAGCGTTGCCGCCGTTGCGGAAGTCGTCGCCTTGGCCATCGAATCGCTGGCTGCGGCAGGGGCAAGCGG
>JBDSSP010000041.1:0-3051 GCA_039928735.1 Novosphingobium sp.
TCGATTTTCGGCGCGGAGAGGCCCGGCATTCCCTTTTCAAGGATGAAGCCACGGATCGCGCCATTGTGAGCATCCGATTTGGCCCAGACCACGAACACATCGGCGATTGGCGCGTTGCTGATCCAGGTCTTGTTGCCATTAAGCCGATACCCGCCGTCAACTTTGGTGGCCCGGGTCCGCATCCCGCCGGGGTCCGAACCGGCATCAGGCTCGGTCAGGCCGAAGCAGCCGATGTCCTCGCCACTGGCAAGTCTCGGCAAATATTTCAGGCGTTGCTCCTCCGAACCATAAGCAAAAATGGGGTACATCACCAAACTGGATTGCACCGACATCATCGAGCGGTAGCCCGAATCGACCCGTTCTATTTCACGGGCGACAAGACCATAAGCAACGTAAGACGCGTTGGTGCCGCCATAAGCTTCCGGCAAGGTGATCCCGAGCAGGCCCTGTTCGCCCATTTCGCGGAAGATTGCCGGATCGGTATACTCCCGATCAAACGCTTCGATCACGCGCGGCTGCAACCGGTTCTGGGCGAAGGCGCGCGCGGATGCACCAATCATGCGCTCATCCTCTGTGAGCGCCGCATCAAGCCCCAGTGCATCTTCCCAATCGAATCGGACCATTCCTGCCATCTCGTGCCTCCTGCTGATTTTGCTGAATCGCTGTCGCCTAATGCGCATCCTTGAGCGCAAACACGGCTGACCATGCGAATAGACGCGGATCGCCGTCGCGGTAGATTGCCGTGTAGTCGAGCCGATTGACGAGCAATCCGGCAGGCCGCTGCACTTCCACTTCTACTTGTCCGAAAACGGCGACAAATCCGGGTTGTGCCGACGCCTTGCGATCCACAAGCCTGACCGCCTGGTATCGCCGTTCGCCGCTGACAATGCGCCGTATGAACTCGGCCTTGTCCTCAACCATTCCGTTGGCGTGGGTATAGTGCAGATCATCAGCCAGCACTTCTTCGAGTGCGATGGCATCGCTGGCGGCCATTGCGGCAAAGCGGCGGTCTTCGGATTGAAGCGCGTTCTTGAGAGGATCGAGACTCATAGCTCTGTCTTTCATTTGACGGCGGCGAGCCGCCTGGGTGCGGTTTCGATGATGAAAAGGCCGAGCAAGGCGGCAAGGACCGCAGATGCCGCCTGATTCACGAGTATGGCCGACATGCCATGCTGATCGGCCATGACCCCGGCCACGACCGGCATTGCCGCCCCGCCGATCACCTCGCCAACGCCCATGACCAGTGCCATCGCTGTGGCAAGCTGCGCCTTCGGTATCGATTCAGATGGGATCGTCGCCATGAAGATCGGCAGAGTCCCGCTCGCCATCCAGCCGACGAACAGCATTGCGCCAAGTCCGATCGGGCCAGCGTGCGATCCATAGATGGCCAGTGCCGGGATGACGCCTAGCAAGGCGAAACCAACCACGACAGGCTTGCGGCCAAATCTATCTGACAGGCCAGGTACAACAATGCTGCTGACGACGGCCGAGGCACCGAGAACGGACATGAGCAGAGCCATAGTATCGGGTGCAAAGCCGCTGACCTTGGTGAAATAAACCGGGAGAAACGCCCATCCCAGCAGGGTCCAGGCCAGCAAGCAGCAGGCAATGCCCATGCACAGCAGCACATTGCGTGAGTGCAAGAGCGTCAACCAGTCCCGGTCGGGTGCTGAGTGAACGGCAGCCGCTTTGCCATCTGCATTTCCGCCGTCGCGAACAACGCGATAGATCAGAGCTGCCGTCAGCAAGCCGGGGACACCCGCCAACCATAAGCCTGCTCACCAACCAAAGGCCTGGGCGATCGCGATCAGCAGCGGCGGCGCAATCAAGACGCCAAGCAGGTTGCTGCCGAAATTGTTCATGATCCCCATCAACAATCCGCGGCGCTCCGGTGAGGCCTCGGCGGCAATAACGGCCTGCGAGACAGGCAGCACGGGCCCCTCGGCAAATCCCATCAGCAGGCGGATGGTCAACAATGCACCGAAACCAGCCGCAAACCCCGATGCCATCGACATCAGCGAAAAGCCGACGGTCGCATAGACCAGCACCATGCGCCGTTTGCCCAGCCGATCTGACAGCGAAGAAAATATCAATCCGGATAGCGCCCAACTGAGCGCTGTCGCTCCGGCCAGGAGTCCGATCTGACTGCCGCTCAATTTGAGCTCGTCGCCCACAAAAGGCATCAAATAATTCAGCGCGTTGCGATCCAGGAAAACCAGCCCGAAGTTCAGGCTCAACAAGGCCGTCAGCGAAATCTCTCGATTACGGTTCACTCGCCGTCACCCTGCCGCGCAATTTGCCAGATCAGGCGCATGTGTAGATTGTCTTCATGCGCGTGTAGAATTCGGCGGCGGCAAACCCCTGCTCGCGCGGCCCCATGCTTGAAGCCTTTGTTCCGCCAAACGGGACATGGTAATCCACGCCAGCCGTTGGCGCGTTGATCATCACCATTCCCGCCTGGATGCGGCGCTTGAAAGCGCTCGCATTCGCAAGCGACGTGGTGACAATGCCGGCGGAAAGTCCGAATTCGCTGGCGTTGGCAATCGCAATTGCCTCTTCGAGGCCAGACACGCGAATGACACTTGCAACCGGGCCAAAGACTTCCTGGCGGTTGATCGTCATCTCGGGGGTCGATCCGGCGATAAGCGCCGGAGCAAGAAAATAGCCGTCGGTCGGCCGTCTGACGCGCTCCCCGCCAACCACTATTTGCGCGCCTTCGTCAGCGGCGATCCGCAGATAGGCTTCGATCGTATCGCGTTGTTCCTCGCTGGCGACCGGTCCGATCTGCGTGGCAGGATCGAGAGCGTGTCCAACATTGAGTGCCGCCGCCCGCTGCGCAAGGGCAGCGACGAAGCGATCGTGGATGCCATCGCTTACGATCAATCGACTTGAGGCAGTGCAGCGCTGTCCGGTGCTGAAAAAGGAGCCATCCAGCGCCACCGCGACTGCCCGATCCAGATCGGCGTCGTCGAGGACAACGAGGGGGTTCTTGCCGCCCATTTCCAGCTGGATGCGCTTCCCGTGCGCTGCGGCATCAGCCGCCAGACGCGC
>JBDSSP010000042.1:0-4929 GCA_039928735.1 Novosphingobium sp.
GCGCGCGATCCAGCGAGGCCTCCATTGAATCGAACTTCGCATTCCATTTCGGGATTGCGGCTTCAAGTTCGTCGATCAGCGCGTCGAGAAGTTTCTGTTCTTCATTGGCAATTTCTGGCGGCTTGCCGATATACTGCGCCGTGGCTTCACGCACGACATTGCCCACACTCTCGCCGCGCGCCTTGGCAAAAGCCTCGATCGCGGCCTTTTGCTCGGCACTGGTCAGATAGGTGACGCGTTCTGTTTGCATGGCGGAGGACTCCTTCACATTATAAGGTCATTATAATGTTTGGGATGGGCGAATGCAACACCAATCCTCCCCGGAACGGGGAGGTGGATCGCCGCAGGTGAGACGGAGGGGTCCCACCTCGCCGCACGCGCAGCGCCCGAGAAGAGCCGTTACCCATCCACCACGCCTGCGGCGCGGTCCCCCTCCCCGTTCCGGGGAGGTTTTGGGTGAGGCCAGCCAATCTCACGAGATCAATCCTCTGAAAATTGCGACGGCTGCGACGGCATAAAGCACAGCACCAAACGAATAGACGGCTTGCCTAAACCGAGAAACAACCAGTCGATTCAGCCTTATGATTGTGGCCGTTGATCCAGGAATCTCATGGGAGAAATGTGACAAGATCACGAACCCCGAGAGCTGCAAAAATCCTGCGGTGCAAGCGATCACTGCAAGTGGAAGAATCAATTTTTGGTTGAGGAACACTGAAGCCAGAATTGCAATTGCACACAACACCGAGGCAAATCGCGCAGCAACACATATGCGAAACAGTGCAATCACGCTCTGTCCCCTAAAGCGGAATATTGTCATGCTTCTTCCAGGGATTTTCCAAACTCTTCCCCCGCAGCTTCCTCAAACCCAGCGCAATCCGCCGCCGCGTCGAATGCGGATAAATCACCTCGTCGATAAACCCCTTGCTCGCCGCGACAAACGGATTGGCGAACCGGTCCTCATATTCCGCGACCTTCTCCGCGCTTTCCGCTGCCGAAAGCCCGCGGAAGATGATTTCGACTGCGCCCTTGGCCCCCATCACTGCGATTTCCGCTGTCGGCCAGGCGTAGTTGAGATCGCCGCGCAGGTGCTTTGAGGCCATCACGTCATAGGCCCCGCCATAGGCCTTGCGGGTGATCACGGTGATCTTGGGCACGGTCGCCTCGGCATAGGCGAACATCAGCTTTGCGCCGTGCTTGATGATGCCGTTGTGCTCTTGGGCAGTGCCGGGAAGGAAGCCGGGAACATCGACGAAAGTGATGATCGGCACGTTGAAGGCATCGCAGAACCGAACGAAGCGCGCGGCCTTTTTCGAGCTGTTGATATCGAGCACACCGGCCAAGGCCGTCGGCTGGTTGGCGACCACGCCGATAGTCCGGCCTTCGATCCGGGCGAAGCCGACCAGGATATTGGGCGCATGGGCGGGCTGGATTTCGAAGAATTCGGCCTCATCGACCACTTTGCGGATAACTTCGTGCATGTCATACGGCTGGTTGGCGTTAGCCGGGATCAGTGTGTCGAGGCTATCCTCGCGGCGGTCCCACGGATCGGCAGAAGGACGTTCGGGCACTTCCTCGCGGTTTGACAGCGGTAGGTAATCGAAGAAATCGCGCGCCGTCAGCAGTGCCTCGATGTCGTTTTCCAGGGCCAGATCGGCGACTGAGGTCTTGGTGGTGTGGGTGATTGCGCCGCCGAGTTCCTCTTGCGTGACGATCTCGTTGGTCACGGTCTTGACCACGTCGGGGCCAGTGACGAACATGTACGACGAATCCTTCACCATGAAGATGAAGTCGGTGATCGCCGGCGAATAGACCGCGCCGCCCGCACAGGGGCCCATGATCAGCGAAAGCTGCGGCACCACGCCCGAGGCATTGACGTTGCGCTGGAATATCTCGGCATAGCCGCCGAGCGCCGAGACGCCTTCCTGAATGCGGGCACCGCCCGAATCGTTCATGCCGATAATGGGAGCGCCCACTTTCATGGCAGTATCCATCACCTTGCAGATCTTCATCGCGTGGCGCTCGGACACCGCGCCGCCGAATACCGTGAAATCCTGGCTGTAGACGTAGACCAGCCGACCATTGATCGTTCCGCTGCCGGTAACGACGCCGTCCCCGGAAATCTTTGTCTCCGCCATGCCGAAATCGATACAATTGTGCTCGACGTAGGCATCGTTCTCTTCGAAGCTGCCTTCGTCGAGAAGCACTTCCAGACGCTCGCGCGCGGTCAGCTTGCCTTTGGCATGCTGGGTATCGATCCGCTTCTGCCCGCCGCCCAGTTGAGCTTCGGCCCGGCGGCGTTCCATTTCGGCGATATTGGCTGACATAGGTGTTGGATTCCCTGTTGCAGGTGCGAACGCCTAGGCGCGCGGGGGTGGCAGCGTCAATAGGGTTTAATCGCGCGGTTAAACAGGTATATGCCCAGCGCGGACCAGACGGAATGCTAATGAATTAGTAACCAACAATTTCTACACCCTGAAAACATGGACAAAGCGCCTTTCATAACCCGGCCAATGTCAATCGCCCTTGATGCGGTGCGCGCGCTTGCCGCCTTTGCAGTGCTGTTCGGGCACACCATGCAAATTACCGTCTATAACGGCTATTTTCCATACTGGTTCGTACTGCAGCACAATGCGGTGCTGATCTTCTTTGTCCTGTCCGGGCTGGTCATCGCAACCACTGCGGGTAAGCCCGGATCCAGCCTGGCCAGCTATGCCGTGGCCCGCGCCGCGCGCATTCTCCCGGTGGCATTGCCCGCGATCCTGTTTTCGGTGGGGGTCGAATGGTACGTCACCTCGGGCCAGTTGCACGGCATTGCACCCTGGCAAGTGCTGCGCAACGCGCTTTTTTCATCGCTGTTTCTCAGCGAAAGCTTCGGTACCGGCCTGCCGGGAAATCCGCCGTTCTGGTCGCTGTGCTACGAAGTTTGGTTCTACGTGCTGTTCGGCGCGGCGTTCTATCTGCGCGGCCCCGCGCGACTGCTGTGCGTCGCAGTCCTGGCGGCACTGGCGGGCCCTAATGTGCTGCTGTTACTTCCGGTCTGGCTGGCCGGGGTCTGGGTGGCCCGGACCAGCATGTGGCGCCGGATGTCGCGTCCCATGGCCTGGCTGCTCGCCTTCCTCGGCCTCATCGGCGTCCTTCTGGCAGTTCCCTATGCGCAAAAACTGTCGGCATCGCTCAACGAACTTGCGCCATGGAACCTTCACTATTCCGAATTCGCGCTGACCGACTGGTTTGTTGCCGCCGCAGTGGCAATCTTCTTCGTCGCACTGCGCCGATTGATCGGTGCGGAAGGGCGGCTGCTGCTCGCGCTCCAACGCCCTATCCGCTATTTCGCCGGCATGTCGTTTTCACTCTACCTGCTGCACTGGCCGTTGATCACCCTGCTCGACCATCTCGGCATCAAGCCAATGGCGGGTATCCTCGGCATTGCCGCCTATCTGGCCATGATCGTCGCGATCTGCGCACTCATTGCCCATTTCACCGAACACAAGCGCGACAAGGTGCGCGGATGGATCGAGAAGCTGGCCGGATCTGTTCGTGCCACCAACGCAGTGCAGGCTGCCGCCTGATCAGCGCATCAGCACCAGTTCTTCCGCCATGCTCGGATGCAGTGCCATGGTGGCGTCGAAATCCGCCTTGGTCAGCCCGGCCTTGACCGCAATCGCTGCCGCCTGGAGAATTTCCGGAGCTTCCGGGCCGATCATGTGAACACCGAGCAGCTTGTCGGACGCGGCATCCACCACCAGCTTGTAAAGCCCGCGCTCGGCTCTGGCGGAAAACATGTTTTTCATCGGCCGAAAATCGGAAGTAAACACCTTGATCTCGATGAAAGAGGCGCGCGCCTGTGCCTCGGTCAGTCCGACTCCTGCCAAAGGCGGCTGAGAGAAAACGGCGCTGGGAATATTGGCATAGTCGATCGTCCGGGGCGTGCCGCCGAACACCGTATCGGCAAAGGCATGCCCTTCGCGGATCGCCACCGGGGTCAACTGCACCCGGTCAGTGACATCGCCGACGGCATAGATGCTGGGGCAGGTCGTGGCATTGAATTCGTCAACCGGCACCTCGCCGTTGGCGCCGAGCGCAATGCCTGCGCTTTCCAACCCGACGCCCAGCGTGTTCGGGCTGCGGCCTATGGCGATCAGCACCGCATCGGCACCCATGGCATCGTGACCGGTTGTCGTCACCGCGAATGAACCGTCGCCATGCTTCTCGACCTGCTCGATCGGGCTGTTGAACCGGTAATCGATACCGCGCGCCATGGTGATCTGCAGCAGTCTGTCGCGAAGGGACTGATCATAACCGCGCAGGATCTGGTCGCTGCGGTTGACCACAGTGACCTGGCAGCCCAGCGCGTTGAAAATCCCCGCGAATTCGAGCGCGATGTAACCGGCGCCCTGAATCACGACCCGGCGCGGCAATACCGGCAGATCGAACACTTCATTCGAGGTGATGCAATGTTCATTGCCGGGGAACTCCGGCATGACCGGCCAGGCGCCGGTCGCAACGAGAGTGTATTTCGAGCTGACCTCACGCCCGCTGGCCAGTCGCACCGTGTTTGGCCCGGTAACCACAGCGCGCTCATGGAAGTGATCGACCTTGTTACTGTCAAGCGTGGCAGTATAAGCCTTCTCCAGCCGGTCGACATCGCGCGCCACAAACTCCCGCAAGGTGCCCCAGTCGAACGACACTTCGCCCAGAGTCCAGCCGAACTGCGCGGCATCGTCGAGCGAATGGGCAAAATCCGAGCCATAGACCAGCAGCTTCTTGGGCACACAGCCGCGGATCACGCAGGTGCCACCGATGCGGAACTCCTCGGCCACTGCCACCCGCGCGCCATGCGAAGTGGCGATCCGGCTGGCGCGCACCCCGCCCGAGCCTGCGCCAATAACGAAGAGATCGTATTCAAATTCGCTCATGAGCGAGGCACCG
>JBDSSP010000043.1:0-36205 GCA_039928735.1 Novosphingobium sp.
CCACCATTTTTTACTCTGAGTGCGCTTCTGATGAGATGGTGGTGGTTGCTGGCTGGAACCATCGAGTCTTTGGTGGTCTGGATTGCCGAGACAATCCTCCGGGGGTTCGAATCCAGCTCAGCATCGAAGGTTACTTCTCTGTAGCGAAATGCACTGCAGCCGCTAGACCTCCGCATCGTGCAAACATGCAGGAAGAGCAGCCATGCCGGTATCCACCGACGACTTCGTTTCGATCAGCGATTTTCTTGGCCGCTATTGCTGGCGGGTCGATGAGGGCGACGAAGAAGGTTGGGCAGCGCTGTGGGCCGAGGACGGCGTGTTCGCCGGCGTTACGCCTGAGCCAGTGGTGGGCCGGGAAGCACTGAAGGGCATCGTACGAATGTCATTCGCAAATTCAGGCGGAACGATTCGGCATCTGATTGGCAGTCTCAACTGCGACTATGAAGCCGCCGGCAAAGATGTGGCTATCGCCCGGTATTATAATCTGGTGACCAACTGGGTTCAGGGCGGAGCGTTCACCTGCCTGGCAGCTAGCACGGTGCGATTGCTGCGTCATGGCGATAGCTGGCTGATTGCCCGCAGCGATTCAGTTAATCTCGCTTGATTGTCTTGCGTTCCGCCTCGGTCGCAATAGAACACATTAACTCATAAGTCCGGAGTGCAAGTCCAATGGAAATGGCCGGTGAACGGCGGATCGCCGCAGCCCCTCAACGCGTCTGGGATGCGTTGAACGATCCTGATATTTTGCGCCAATGCATTCCCGGCTGCCAGAGCCTGGAAAAGGAAGCTGATGACCGTTTCATTGCGGTTGCCGAAATCAAGATCGGGCCGATTGGCGCGCGCTTCAAAGGCGCGGTCGCGCTGACCGAGCTTGACCCCCCCAACGGTTATACCATTTCGGGGCAGGGCAATGGCGGCGTCGCAGGCAACGCCAAGGGTACGGCCAAGGTTCGGCTCAGTGCTGACGGCGCGGGAACGTTGTTGGCCTATACAGTCGACGCGCAAGTCGGCGGGCGCATGGCGCAGCTCGGCGGACCGCTGATCGATGCCACGGCCCGGAACATGGCCGACAAGTTTTTCACGAATTTCGGCGAAGTGGTTGGCGGCGGGGCAGTTGCGGCTGGTCATGCTGTTGCCGAGCCTTCGCTCACTGCACCAAAGCCCGTTGCCCAGGTTGCGCCGGTGCCAGTGCCACTGATGCCCTCCAGCCAGGGCTTCCCCTGGGCCTGGGCCATCGCGCTTGGAGTGGCGATTGTGGGCGGATTCCTGCTCGGCCGCAGCAGTGCGGCGGAGTGGTGGGTGATTGCCATGGGGCTGTTGGCGCTGGTCTCTGCCGGTGCTGGATTTGAGAGCGGACGGCGCAGCGGAGGCAGATCATGAAGCCCGCACCTTTCGACTATGTCGCGCCAACTACTATCCAACAGGCGTGCCAAGTACTCAGCGATGCTGGCGGCGGGGCAACTGTCCTGGCGGGCGGGCAGACACTCATGCCGCTGCTCAACCTGCGAATGAGCCAGCCATTCATCTTGCTCGACATCAACAAAATCGAGGCTCTCAAGGGTATCTCGCGTTGCCAGGGCGCAATCCGTATCGGCCCAGTGACTCGCCAGTGCGAAGCCTTGGCCAATTCCGAACTGGCGCGCGAGTTGCCAGTGCTGGTGCAAGCGCTGAGCCACGTCGGCCATCATCAGACCCGCAACCGCGGGACAATCGGCGGCTCGGTTGCACTTGGGGAACCGGCGGCAGAAATGCCGGCCACGGCAGTGGCGCTGGGCGCTGTGATAGAGGCTCGCTCGGTGCGGGGTAGCCGCCGCATACCGGCCCGCGAATTCTATCTCGGGCCCTATATGAATGTGCTTGAACCTGACGAACTTATCATTTCCATCGAGTATCCCGATTGGCCGCAGGGCCACGTCACATTGTTCCGCGAAGTAGCCCAGCGGCCCGGCGATTTCGCGCTTGTCGGCATGGTCGGCGCGCTTGCGGTCGAAGGCGGGAAGATTGCCCGCGCCGGGATCGCATGGTTCGGCATGGGCGCGACACCGATTGCTGCGGTTCAGGCCGAGCAGGCGCTGCTGGGCCAGTCCATTGATGGAATCGACCCGCAGGCAATTGCTGAACTGGCCGTGGCCGACACCGCGCCGTTCGATGATCATCACGCCAGCGCCGACTACCGCCGCACAGTCGGTCGCCGCATCTTCGCCCGCACCCTTGGTGAGGCGCTCAATATCAGGAAAGCCGCATGAGCGAACCCCAATCGGAATTCCGCGTCGAAATGACCATCAACGGTCGACCCAAAGCTGCCAATATCGAAGCCCGCAAATCACTCGGTGATTTCCTGCGCGATGACGCAGGTTACACCGGCGTGCATCTGGGCTGCGAACATGGCGTTTGCGGCGCATGCACGGTGATTGTCGATGGCAAGGCCGTGCGCAGTTGCCTGATGCTGGCCGTTCAGGCGGTTGGTTGCCAGGTGACCACGGTCGAAGGCATCGCCGAGGCCGATGGCACATTTCATCCGGTCCAGACTGCGATGCGCGAAGAACACGCGCTCCAATGCGGTTTTTGCACCCCGGGCATTGTCTGCACGCTGGTGGCCCTGACCGATGGCGAACAGGAAACTACTGAGGAACAGCTACTGGCAGCCATGTCCGGCCACATCTGCCGCTGCACCGGCTACCAAGGCATCCGCCGCGCGATTTCCCGGCTTGCGGCAGGAGCGGCGGCATGAACGCGCCTACCATAGCAGGTCAGGGCATCATGGCAGGCCGCTACATCGGCCAGCGCAGCCTTCGCAAGGAAGATCCGCGGCTGCTGACAGGGCGGGGGCAATTCGTCGACGATATTTCACTGCCCGGCATGCTGCATGTCGCCTTCCACCGCAGCCAGATCGCGCGGGGCAATATCCTGTCGATCGAAACTTCCGCCGCCCGCGACCTTCCCGGCGTCCATGCGGTGTGGCTCGCTAACGATATCGAGCGCCCGGGCTTCGAGATGCTCAGCCTGTACCTTCGGCCAACCGAAGTGGCGACGCCGCTGTTGGCGAGCGATATCGTGCGTTATTCGGGCGAACCGATTGCGCTCGTCATCGCTGATAGCCGCGCCTTGGCCGAAGATGCTGCTGCGCTGATCGAAGTGGAATACGAGGAACTCGATCCGGTCGTCACGCTGGCGCAGGCACGCAGTGGCCCCCCCATCCACCCCGGGACCGACGACAACATTGCCGCCGAGGCTGGCGACGAGGATGTTGATGAAGGTCTTGCCGCGCTGATCGACGCTGCCGCACATAAGATTACGCATCATGTCGTCCATCAGCGCATCTCGCAATCGCCGATGGAATGCCGCGGTGTCGTGGCGCAGGCGAACGGCAACGAGGAGTTGCGGCTCTATATCACTTGCCAAAGCCCGCACATGATTGCCCGTTGGGTCAGCCAGGCGCTGGGCTTTCCGGCTTCGGCGATCCATGTCATCGCCAAGGATGTCGGAGGATCGTTTGGCCTCAAGAACCAGCCATGGCGCGAGGAAACCGCAACTATCCTCGCCGCTCTTAAATTCGGCCGTCCGCTCAAATGGATCGAGGACCGTTACGAGCACATGACTGCTTGTCCGCAATGCCGTGAGCAGGAGTTCACCCTGACCATCGGCTATGACAAGGACGGCAAGTTCCTGGGTTCGTTTGGCGATTACAGCGCCAACAATGGGGCATTCCCGCAAGGCGCGGACAATAATCTCGCCGCACAAATGTTCATTTGGGCTGCATACAAGATGCCGGCCTACAGCTTCATTACGCGCGGCTGGTACACTAACACGACCGGACTTGCGGCCTATCGGGGGCCGTGGGCCATCGAAAGCCTGGTGCGTGAGACGGCGATGGATGTCGCCGCGCGCAAGATCGGCATCGAGCCCTACGAGCTGCGCCGGCGCAATGTGCTGAAAGTTGCGGAGCAGCCGGCCGCCACCTGCCTCGGCATGCCGGTCGATGATATTACCACCGAGACCTGCCTTGAAAAGCTGCTCGAGAACTTCGACGTTCCCGCCTTTCGGCGCGAGCAGGCCGGGGCACGCAAGCAGGGCCGCTATCTGGGCCTTGGCATAGCGGCCTATGTTGAGCCGACTGCCTCGGCGGGCAGCATCAACTTCATGACTGGCGAACTGGCCCAGGTCCGCATCGAACCGACCGGCAAGGTTACCGCCGCAATGAGCACGCATAGCCAAGGCCACGGCACTGCGACTACAATGGCGCAAGTCATCGCTGACCGGCTCGGCGTGGCTTATGAGGACGTGACAGTCTTCGAGGGCGATAACATGCACGGCGGCTTCGGCCCGGGCGCGGCGGGCAGCCGCCAGGGCGTGGCGGGCGGCGGAGCGGCAATCGCGGCCTCGGAAATGCTGGTCGCCAAGGTCAAGACATTGGCCGCACATTTGTTCAACGCCAGCCCCGAAGCAGTCAGCATCGATCAGGGCATGGTGCATATTGCCGGAGCGCCCGAGATGTCGCGCTCGCTACGCGAAATTGCCGATATCGCCTATGGCGAGCCGCTGCGCTTGCCGCCCGGCTTCGAGGCGGGGCTGGAGGTGCAATTCCGGTATCAGCCGCCACCGATGACCATGACCAGCGCGGCGCACGCCTGCATCGTCGAGGTCGATGTCGAGACCGGTTTCGTCAAGATCCTGCGCTGGATCACATCGGAAGACTGCGGCACTGTCATCAATCCTGCGATTGTCGAGGGACAGGTGACCGGCGGCCTGGCTCAGGCGATCGGCATGGTCCTGCTCGAAGAGGCGGGCTACGACGCACGCGGCAATCCGATTGCAGCGACCTATAAGGACTATCTGCTGCCCGCGATCAGCGATGTGCCGGTGTTCGAATTCCTCCACGCCAATACCCCGTCCAAATCGGTCGGCGGCATGCGCGGCGTGGGCGAGGGCGGAGCGATAATCGGCCCGCCAACTCTGGTCAATGCCATCGCCGATGCGCTGTCGCCGTTCGGCGAAATTCAGGTCGATTTACCGTTGACGCCGTCCAAACTGCTTGGTGTGATCGAAGGCCGCGACATATCTGGGACTGCCGCGCATCGGGCAGCGCCGATTGCTACATTGACTGCGCACGATGGCCCCGAACCGACGTCTGAAAATCCGGGTATCTCCTCCGCCTTGGCCGGGATCGATCCTCAGGCCGTCGGAGGTTCCGGCGCTATCGACGGCGACTGGAAGATGACAATGTCGACTCCAATGGGGGCACAGGAGATGACCGGGCATTTCGAAACGTCTGGTGCGGTGTTGACAGGCCATTTGATGAGCCCCGAAGGGAAGCAGGATTTCACAGGTACAGTGGAAGGCAACAAGCTTCGGTTTGAGATGAAGGTCGAACAACCGATGAAAATCACGCTGAAATATGATCTGCAAGTCGAAGGCGATGCAATAGTTGGCAAGGTCAAGATGGGGATGTTTGGTTCGTCGAAGCTTGCCGGGCAGCGTATTTGACTGGCCTCATGTTCGCAGGGCAACCTGCTCAAGTGCTTGTGAAGCCGGCCAGCAACTCCTACTAGGTGGCGATGGCCGGTGAAATTCTAGACAATCAAGGTAATGGCGAGGCCAGCTGGCACTGGCCAGCCGTACATCCCGAGGGGCGCAAGTTTGCCCTGATCGCGGCCGCGGTCTGTGCTTTTACGGCGTTCATGGCATGGGAAACACTCGCTTGGCCGCTCGGCGCGCTGACAATATTCATTCTCGCCTTCTTCCGCGATCCGCAGCGGGTGACGCCTCGCGATGAGCGGCTGGTGATTGCGCCGGCCGACGGGCTGGTGACGCTGATTAGCAAAGTGCCGCCGCCAAACGAACTTACCATCGATGACGGCAGCGGCGCGCCGGGGCTCGGCTCGGCGCCAGTCACTCGTATCTCCATCTTCATGTCGGTGTTTGACGTCCACATCAACCGCGCGCCAATTGGCGGTACGGTGCGGCGGGTGATCTATATTCCCGGAAAATTTCTCAATGCGGATCTCGATAAGGCGAGCGAAGAGAATGAGCGCCAGCATATCCTGATTGATCGCGGCGATGGCACTGCGATCGGGTTCACCCAGATTGCAGGCCTTATTGCGAGACGGATCGTGCCCTTCGTCAAACCGGGCGACATTCTGGCTGCGGGGCAACGTGTCGGGCTGATCCGCTTCGGCAGCCGGGTCGATGTCTATCTTCCTGCGGGAACCGAGCCGCGCGTAATCCTGGGGCAGAAGATTATTGCCGGAGAAACGGTGCTCGCAGAACTTGGCCAGAACGGCTGGATCGAAGGGGTCAGCCAGTGAGCATCGAAGTGGATGCGGACCGCAAGGGGCGTTTGCCCGGCGGTCTCACGCTGCGGGCTATGGCGCCCAACGCCATTACTGCGGCTGCACTGTGCGTTGGTCTGACCGGAATCCGATTTGCCATTGCCGGGGAATTCGAAAAGTCAGTGCTGGCAGTGCTGCTCGCAGGAATGCTGGACGGCATTGATGGCCGCATTGCGCGGTTGCTCAAGGCGCAATCGCGATTCGGTGCCGAGCTCGACAGTTTGGCCGATGCGATTTCGTTCGGAGTCGCCCCAGCATTAATCATCTATCTGTGGACGTTGCAAAACCTTCCCCGCTTGGGCTGGTTCGCGGCGTTGGCGTTTGCTTTGTGCTGTGTTTTGCGGCTGGCCCGGTTCAATGCGCGGATCGATTTGGCAGATGAGCCGCGCAAACAGGCAGGGTTCCTCACCGGCGTTCCTGCACCCGTTGGTGCGGGCCTTGCATTCCTGCCGATTTATCTCTGGGTGATAACCGGCAACGAAATTTTTGCCGCACCGCTGGCAGTCAGCATCTGGCTGGTAGCAGTCGCGTTTTTGCTGATCTCAAGTGTGCCGACCTTAAGCTGGGGCAAATTACGGCCGCGCCGCAGCATCAGGCTCGAAGTCCTGGCGCTGGCTGGGCTGCTGGTCGCAGCTCTCCTGACTGAACCGTGGTGGACGCTGACCGGCGTAACGATCGCATATTTGCTGCTGATCCCGGTTGGCATGATCAATTATGCCAAGATCAGGCGGCGGCGTGGCGCAGGCCAGGCTGACGGACTGGACGGTATTGCGAGCGGCGCGCCTGGATCTGCGCCGCCAGCGGCGTAAAGCCCGGACGCCATTCTACCGAGTCTTCTTGGCGAACCGTGGTCGTGATCGTTAAAAACCGCAATTCGAGCACCGGATTGCTGGCGGCGAGCTTCTGGCGAAGCGCCGTGAAGTCTGCAGCATAAGTGCGCCAGGTTGCGGCCATGGCCCCCAGGGCGATGCAGAGAGCGGTAACAAAGACAAACGAGGCGAATGCGGACATCATGGCGGACTGCTCCTTGGTGCGGCATAACCTTTTCAAGGCCTGGCCATCTGGTCAAACAAAGATGTTCCAAGTTTGTTCCACTCGTCAAGCAAATAAATTCATGGTTTGTTCTTTTGCGGGAAAATTTGGGCTGGATTCCGCCCGTCGCTACGGCTAAGGGCCAGCCGTCGCGAAGCTAGAGCGCCCATCCCGGGCATTATGGTTCTTCGTACAAATCCACATGGGAAGCACTGACATACCGGTGCCGCAGCGGGGTTTTCCGCACGGTTCCAGCTTCCCAGAGGCACAACCGGAAGGAACTTTATCATGGCGGCACCTACCGTCTCCATGCACCAGCTGATCGAAGCTGGCGCACATTTTGGTCACCAGACCCATCGCTGGAACCCGCGCATGAAGCCGTATATTTTCGGCGCGCGCAACGGCGTCCACATCCTCGATCTTTCACAGACCGTGCCGCTGTTCGCGCGCGCACTCGAATTTGTTTCTGCCACTGTGCAGGCGGGCGGCAAGGTGCTGTTCGTCGGCACTAAGCGCCAGGCGCAGGAGCCGATCGCCCAGATGGCGCGCGCATGCGGCCAGCATTTCGTCAATCACCGCTGGCTTGGCGGCATGTTGACCAACTGGAAGACGATTTCGGGCTCGATCAAGCGCCTCAAGACGCTGGAAGAGCAGCTTTCGGGTGACACTGCCGGCCTCACCAAGAAGGAAGTCCTCCAACTCACCCGCGAACGCGACAAGCTCGAAATGTCTCTGGGCGGCATCCGCGACATGGGCGGGATCCCGGACGTTATGTTCGTGATCGACGCCAACAAGGAAGAGCTCGCGATCAAGGAAGCCAATGTTCTCGGCATTCCGGTCGTCGGCATTCTCGATTCGAATGTTGATCCTTCGGGCATCGCATTCCCGGTTCCGGCCAACGACGACGCCAGCCGCGCCATTCGCCTCTATTGCGAAGCGATCTGCCAGGCTGCGACCAAGGGCCGCCGCGAGGGTGTGGTTGATTCAGGTGCCGATATCGGCGCGATGGACGAGCCGTTGCCCGAAGAGGTTGCTGTGGTTGAGGAAGCTCCGGTCGCCGCGGCTGTGGCTGAAGAGGCCGCCGTTTTTGAAGCCGCCGCCGATGCGCCCGTTGCTGATGAAGTTGCCGAAGCGGAGCCTGCCGCTGAGGCAGTCGCCGAAGTCGCGGCGGAAGCATCTCCCGAGGCCTGATCGGATCGTCTTAATTTCGTCACGCTGCGGTTCCCGTGCGAGCCGCAGTCTGACACTGTTTTCAAAAGGATATGCGCAATGGCTTATACCGCCACTGACGTGAAAAACCTGCGCGAGCGCACTGGCGCAGGCATGATGGACTGCAAGAAAGCGATGGAAGAAACCGGCGGCGACATGGAAGCCGCTGTCGATCTTCTGCGCGCCAAGGGCCTCGCTGCAGTGGCCAAGAAATCGAGCCGCACTGCCGCCGAGGGCCTCGTCGGCGTGGCCGTGAACGGGACCAGGGGCGTCGCCGTCGAAGTCAATTCCGAGACCGACTTCGTCGCCAAGAACGATCAGTTCCAGGATTTTGTCCGCAACACCACCCAAGTTGCGCTCGGCGCGGCGAACGACGATGTCGAGGCCTTGAAGGCTGCTGCCTATCCCGGCGGCGGTACGGTTTCCGACAAGCTGACCAACAATGTCGCGACCATCGGCGAGAACCAGCAAGTCCGCCGGATGAAGACCGTTTCGGTCTCAAGTGGTGTGGTTGTGTCCTATGTCCATAACGCCGCCGCGCCGATGCTCGGCAAGATCGGCGTGCTGGTCGCGCTCGAATCGGAGGCGGGCGCCGATGTGCTCGAGCCGCTCGGCAAGCAGATCGCCATGCACATCGCTGCGGCTTTCCCGCAGGCGCTGTCTGCCGCCGATCTCGATCCCACCGTGTTGGAGCGCGAACGCAAGATCGCGCTAGACAAGGCCATTGAGGAAGCTGCCAAGAGCGGCAAGCAAATCCCCGAGGACATCCTTGCCAAGCGTGCCGATGGTGCCGCCGCCAAGTTCGCCAAGGACAATGCGCTGCTCAGCCAGGTCTTCGTGATGGACAACAAGACGCCGATCGCTCAGGTGGTCGAACAGGCAGGCAAGGCTGCGGGCGCCAAGATCGTGCTCAAGGACTATGTCCGCTTCCAGCTTGGCGAAGGCATCGAAAAGGTCGAGAGCGACTTCGCAGCGGAAGTTGCGGCCGCCTCCGGTGTGCCACAAACAGCGGCCTGAACGATTTAACGTTAACCCGCGACGGCGGGTTTCGGGGGGCGGCATCCGCAAGGGTGCCGCCCTTCGTGCATTTGTGGGCAGGGATCACACCCACCGACCGTGCAGACTCGCAGCTTGGCAGCGCGGCGCGGCGCGTATAAGGCCCGCCCATTACGTTTCCGAGGTTTTTCGCTCCATGCTCGTGCCCAAATTCAAGCGCATCCTGCTAAAGCTCTCCGGCGAAGTGCTGATGGGCAGCCAGCAGTTCGGGATTGATCCCGAGACAGTTGCCGCACTGGCGCAGGAGGTGAAGGCGGCCAAGGAGACCGGCCTCGAGATTTGCCTGGTCATCGGCGGCGGCAATATCTTTCGCGGCATGGCGGGAGCGGCCAAGGGCATGGACCGGGCCCAGGCCGATTACATGGGGATGCTGGCGACCGTGATGAACGCGCTTGCCATGCAGAATGCGCTGGAACAGCTTGGCGTGCCCACACGAGTGCAGTCGGCGATCGAGATGGACAAAGTTTGCGAGCCGGTTATCCGCCGCCGGGCCGAACGGCATCTGGAGAAGGGAAGAGTGGTTATTTTTGCGGCGGGAGTGGGCGAGCCTTACTTCACGACGGATAGCGGCGCTGCTCTGCGGGCGGCAGAGATGCAGTGCGATGCCTTACTGAAAGGCACCAGCGTCGATGGTATTTATGACAGCGATCCCAAGACAAATCCCGATGCCAAGCGTTATGATACAGTTGATTATGGCACTGTGCTGGCAAAGAACCTGAAAGTTATGGATGCTTCTGCGGTGGCTTTGTGCCGCGACAATGCGATTCCTATCATCGTCTTCTCGATCCGCGAGAAAGGTAATCTTGCCCGGGTGCTGGCAGGGCAGGGCACACAAACTACCGTGCAAAAGGGAGCCTGAGTGATGGCCAAATTCGATAAGGCAGACCTCGAACGCCGCATGAAGGGAGCGGTCGAATCGCTGAAGAGCGATCTCTCCGGCCTGCGCACGGGGCGCGCCAATACAGCGCTGCTCGATCCGGTCACTGTCACGGTTTATGGCAGCCAGATGCCGCTCAACCAGGTCGCGACGGTCTCCGCGCCCGAGCCCCGGCTGCTTTCGGTGCAGGTGTGGGACAAGAACAATATCGGTCCGGTCGAAAAGGCAATCCGCTCCGCTGGCCTTGGGCTAAATCCGATCAACGACGGCAACAACATTCGTTTGCCGATCCCCGATTTGACCGAAGACCGCCGCAAGGAATTGGCGAAGCTCGCGGGGCAATATGCCGAAAAGGCGCGCATCGCCATTCGCAACGTTCGCCGCGACGGTATGGAAAACCTGAAGGCCGACGAGAACAAGAAGGAAATATCCGAGGACGACCGCAAGCGGGCGGAAACCGAAGTGCAAAAGCTGACTGACGACATGATCAAGGCAGCAGACGAAGCGGCGGCGCACAAGGAAAAGGAAATTCTCACACAGTGAGCCGTGCAGGCTCCCACTCTGCCCGCCACGTTGCCATCATCATGGACGGCAATGGCCGCTGGGCGAAGCAGCACCATTTGCCGCGCGCCGAGGGACACCGGCGCGGGGTGGAGGCTCTGCGGCGTGTCGCCCGGGCGGCGCGAGAGATGGGGCTGGATGCGCTAACGCTCTATGCCTTCTCGACCGAAAACTGGAGGCGCAGCGAGGACGAAATTTCGGCGCTGATGGGGCTGATGAAGCGGTTTATCCTGAGCGATCTGGACGAGTTTGCGGCGAACAATGTCCAACTGAGGATCATTGGCGATTACAAGGCCTTTCCTCCCGATATTGCGAAATTGATAGAGGGTGCGCTGGCGCGCACCGCAAGCAATGACGGCACCACGCTGGCGGTGGCGCTGAACTATGGCTCGCAAGACGAGATCGCCCGCGCGGCGGCCGCTGCGGCAGCGAAAGGCGCGGTGACGGTCGCGGCAATCGCGGCGGAGTTGGACACGGCAGGGATGCCGCCGCTGGACCTGTTGATCCGCACTTCGGGCGAAGTGCGGCTGTCGAATTTCCTGCTGTGGCAGGCGGCCTATGCCGAGCTGTGGTTCACCGATGTGCTGTGGCCGGATTTTAAGCCGGAGCACCTGGCTGAGGCGCTGGCCGGGTTTGGCACGAGGGAGCGGCGTTATGGCGGGCGGTGAATTTTCGACACCAAACTTTTTCTCCCTCCCCCTTGAGGGGGAGGGTTGGGGTGGGGGTGTACCCACGCCAGCGCAGACGCTCGGCTTCGCCTCGCTCCCCCACCCCTCAATCCCCTCCCCGCCGGGGAAGGGAGGAAGAAGCTGCGCATGACCCAGCCTCCACCCAAAAAATCGGACTTGGCTGTGCGGACCCTGTCGGCAGTGGTGATGCTGGCTGTGGCCGGGACGGCGCTGTGGCTGGGCGGCTGGTGGTGGACGGTGTTTGTCCTTCTGCTTGGCTTCGGCGTTGTTCGCGAATGGGTTGCTCTGGCGACTGGATTTACTGCGCCCGGACTCAGTCGGTTCGGCTGGGTTGTTGCCGGAGCAATTTACTGCGGACTGACCGTGACAATGCTGATCACGCTTCGCGGAAAGTTCGAAGGTGCAGGGGGACTCCTGTCGATTGTTGGCGCGGTAATTGGCACAGACATTGGCGCATACTTCGTCGGGCGAACCATAGGTGGGCCAAAGATTGCTCCGTCTTTAAGCCCATCGAAGACCTGGTCAGGGTTGCTTGGTGGCATGATTGGTGCCGCCTGCTCGTTGGTGGCCGTCTCTTCTGCATGGTCAGCCGGACTGTGTAGAATCTTCTACCCATCGGCTGGGGGTTTCGGATTTGATGGACTGTGTTCCGGTTACATTGTCGCCCCGCCAGTGCTGTATTTGCTGCTTTTGGGAGCAATCGTTGCCATCATCGCCCAAGCTGGCGACTTCTTCGAAAGCTGGATGAAGCGCCGCGCCGGGGTCAAGGATTCGGGCAGACTGATCCCCGGTCACGGTGGATTGTTCGACCGGGTGGATGGCTTGTTGGCTGTCCTGTTTGTAATTGGCGTTTTGTACATCATCGGGGCTATGACGTCGCTGTGACCCAACGCACCATCTCCATCCTCGGCGCCACAGGCTCCATCGGCGCTTCCACGCTCGACCTCATCCGGCGCGAGCGCGAGCAGTGGCGCGTTGTTACACTCACTGCCCATTCCAACGCCGTCGAACTCGCCCAACTAGCGCGTGAATTCTCCGCCGAGATCGCTGTAATCTCCGACGAAGCGCGACTGCCCGAATTGCGCGAAGCCCTTGCGGGCACCAATATTCAAACCGCAGGCGGCACCGCCGCACTCAACGAGGCCGCTGCCCGTCCCGCTGACATCACCATCGCCGCTATCGTCGGCTGCGCAGGCCTTGCCCCGACTATGGCGGCCATTGAAAATGGCGGCACCATCGGTCTTGCCAACAAGGAATCATTGGTATCGGCTGGTGAAGTGCTGATGGCCTCAGTCGTCAAACACGGGGCCACGCTGCTGCCGGTAGACTCTGAGCACAACGCCATCTTCCAGTGCCTTGCAGGCAACAAGCTCAGCCACGTCCGCTGGATTACGCTCACCGCCAGCGGCGGGCCGTTCCGCGATTGGACGCAGGAACAGCTTGAACAGGCCACCCCGGCGCAGGCCGTCAAGCATCCCAACTGGGATATGGGCGCGAAGATCTCTGTCGATAGCGCGACCATGTTCAACAAGGGTCTCGAACTTATCGAAGCCTATCACCTGTTCCCGGTAGGTCTCGATAAGATAAGAATAATCGTTCACCCGCAATCGATCGTCCATTCGATGGTTGAATACCGTGACGGCTCGACGCTTGCCCAACTCGGTCCATCCGACATGCGCGTTCCGATTGCCTCCACGCTGGCCTGGCCGTTGCGAATGGATACGCCTTGCGAGCCGCTCGACCTTGCGGCCATCGGCACACTGACTTTCCGCGCGCCCGATGAGGACCGCTTCCCTGCGACGAAACTGGCCCGCCAGGCAGCCGAAGCTGGCGGAGCGACTCCCGCCGTGCTTAATGCCGCCAATGAGATTGCCGTCGCAGCCTTTCTCGCCGGTCAGACTGGGTTCACCCGCATCGCGGCACATGTCGAAGATGTGCTTGCCCGCTATGCGCCCCCAGCGCCCGTTTCGCTTGATGATGTCCATGCTGTCGATGCCGAAGCGCGTATCCACGCCCGGGCTTTGCTGGAGCTAGCCTGACATGCTTCAGTCGCCATCGATCCTGCTCACTCTGTTCGCCTTTCTGTTGCTGCTCGCGCCGTTGGTTGTGATCCACGAACTGGGGCATTATCTGGTCGCGCGGTGGTGCGGCGTGAAGGCAGATGTTTTCTCGGTGGGCTTCGGAAAGGAACTGCTGGGTTGGACCGACAAGCGCGGCACCCGCTGGAAGCTTTCGTCTCTGCCGCTTGGCGGCTATGTCCAGTTCGCGGGCGATTGGAATGCCATCTCCATGCCCGATGCCGCCGCCACGCAGCTGCCGCCAGACGAGCTTGCGAAAACTTTTCACATCAAGCCGCTGTGGCAGCGCGCGCTGATCGTCTCGGCGGGGCCGCTGACTAACCTTCTGTTCGCAGTGATCATATTCGCCGCATTCAACCTGGCATATGGCAAGGTGGTGGCGTCGACCGAAATCGCGCGGTTTGGCGAGAATTCGCCAGCCATGGCGGCGGGGATGAAGCTTGGCGACCGGATTGAGAGTATCGACGGGCGCGAGGTCGTTAGTTTCACTGACATCCCCGAGCTTGTCGCCCCGTTTCCTGGTAAAACGCTCAGCATAGTGGTCAGCCGCGCCGGGGAGAATCTCAAATTCAACGTCCCCGCACGGGCCGAAACCGAGAGCGACCGTTTTGGTAATGAGGGGCGGGTCGGCCGGATTGGCATTGGCGCAGGCAAGATTACGGTTGTACCGGTCGGCCCCATTGAAGCCGTTACGCTCTCCGGCAGCCAGACGCTCGGCGTGATGCGGATGATGGTCACCGGACTTGGCCAGATCATTTCCGGCGAGCGTTCAGTCAAGGAACTTGGCGGGCCGATCAAGATCGCCAAATATTCCGGCGAACAGTTGAGCCTCGGCTGGCTGTCTTTCGCGACTTTTGCGGCTTTGATTTCAATTAACTTGGCATTCATCAACTTCCTGCCAATCCCCGGCCTCGACGGCGGGCATCTGGCATTTTACGCAGCGGAGGCGGTGCGCAGGAAGCCTTTGAATGCTCGCAGCCAGGAATGGGCGTTTCGTGCCGGCATGGCTCTGGTTCTGGCCTTGATGGTGTTTGTAACGCTGAATGACATCGTGGGTCTGCCTTGGTTGATCTGGTTCAAGGGCTAGTATCCGAGCGGTATGGGCGGTGGAGAACTGGAAGAGATCGATGCCGTAAATCGGAACATTGCTTGATTGGCCGCGCGCCATCGGGCAGAGGGCAGCGGCTGGGCGAGGCGTGGGGGCCAAATTCGTTCGAGCAGGGGTAAAGTGGATCACCGCCGCAACCGCGGGGGTGGCTGGAAATTACAGGAATTGCTTGGCGATGATGGGATTGAACATGGTTCAGAGCGATCAGGCCCGCCGAAGTTATCATTTGGCCGCCGCATTGCTGGGAACCTCGATCCTGGCCGGAATGCCGGCTCCGGCGTTTGCCCAGGGTCAACCCGCCAGCCAGCCAGCCGACACCTCTGTGGCAGCTACACCTGCCCCTGCCGCCGAAGCACCGCCGGCGGCCCCCGTGCTGATCCAGTCGATTTCGGTTGTCGGCATGCAGCGGCTCGAGCCGGATACAATTCGCTCCTATATCAAGCTGCGCTACGGCCAGCCTTACAGCCAGGTTGCCGCCGATCAGGCGCTCAAGGATCTCTATGCCACCGAGTTGTTCTCGGATGTGCAGATCCGCAACGATGCCGGCAATGTCGTCATCGAGGTCAAGGAAAATCCGGTCATCAACCGGATTGTGCTTGAGGGCAACAAGCGGATCAAGGAGGAGAAGATCCTCCCCGAGATCAAGCTCGCCCCGCGCCAGATATTCACCCGCTCCAAGGTGCGCGCTGACGTTGCCCGGATCATCGAGCTCTACAAGCGGCAGGGCCGTTTCGCAGCCGTAGTCGAGCCCAAGATGGTCTCGCTCGAGCAAAACCGCGTCGATATCGTTTACGAAATCAACGAAGGGCCCAAGTCCAAGGTTCGCCAAATCAATATCTTGGGCAACCAGGAGTTCTCCGCCAAGGAATTGCGCGGAACGATGGTCACCAAGGAAGCGCGGCTCACCCGCTTCATGAGTTCCGGAACCAGTTACGATCCCGATCGCATGGCATTCGACCAACAAAAGCTGCGGCAGTTCTATCTGACCAAGGGTTATGCCGATTTCCGCGTCGTTTCCGCGGTCGCCGAGCTGACTCCTGACAAGAAGGACTTCATCCTCACCTACGTGGTCGAGGAAGGAAAGCGCTACAAATTCGGGCCGGTAACGGTCGAAAGCCAGCTGCGCGATTTTGACGGCGAAGCCATGGCCAAGCAGCTGCCGATGAAGCAGGGTGACTGGTACAATGCCAAGACGGTCGAAGACACGATAGAGAAGCTCAATCAAACCGCTGGTGCGTTTGGTTATGCTTTCGCCGATGTCCGCCCCGATTATGAGCGCAAGAAGGACGATCTGACGATGGGGGTCAAATTCGTCATCGCCGAGGCGCCGCGGGTCTATGTCGAAAGGATCGACATCAATGGCAACACGCTAACCCAGGACAAGGTCATCCGCCGCGAATTCCGCATTGCCGAGGGCGATGCCTTCAACTCGCTGCAGGTCAAGCGTTCGACCAACCGAATCAAGTCGTTGGGTTATTTTCAGGAGAAATTCGAGGTCGAGCAAAAGCCAGGCAGCGCGCCAGACCGGATTATTCTGGAGGCCAACGTCGAGGAAAAGCCCACAGGGCAGCTCCAGCTTTCGGCAGGTTTTTCCAGCATCGAGAATTTTATTTTCCAGGCCTCGGTGCAGCAGCGTAATTTCCGCGGGCGCGGCCAGACGGTTGGCCTGTCGGGCTCCTATTCGAAATATTCAAAGAGCCTTGAGGCCAGCTTCGTCGAACCCTATCTGTTCGATCGCAATGTGTCGCTGGGTGTCGATATCTATCGGCGCGATTTGAACAGCTTCAACTTCGGACTGAACAACCAGCGCAACAACACTTATTCCCAGGCGACCACCGGTTTCCAGGCGCGGCTGGGCATTCCGCTTACCGAATATATGACGGCGATTGCGAGCTACACGCTTAATTATGACAAGATATCGCTCGATCCCAACCAGTATTTTTCCGACCGGCTGACGCCGGGCACGCAATCGTGCGAACCCCTCATCGCCGGGCGCTATCTCTGCGAAGCATTGGGCAACCGGCTGAGTTCGATCATCGGCGTTTCGCTGATCCGCGACACGCTCGATAACCGCCAGCACCCGACGCGTGGCAGTTTGCTGTCGGTAACCGGCGATTTCGCTGGCCTTGGCGGTTCGGTTAAATTTGGCCGCCTGCGTTTCAATGCCGCGCGCTATTTCCCCCTGCCCAAGCGCTTCATTTTCTCGCTCTCGGCTGAAGGCGGCATAATCAAATCGTTCGACAACAGCGGCACTGTCGATCCCACCGACGGCACTGGCACGGACGACGTGCGTTTGACCGACCGGTTCTATCTCGGCGAGCCGCAGATGCGCGGCTTTGACATTCGCGGGATTGGCCCGCGCATTTTGCGCAAGCCGCTCGGCGTCGATGCTAATGGCGAATATAAGATCGTTTCGACCGACAAAAATTCCTGGACCAACGACGCAATCGGCGGAAAATATTATTATCAGGGCCGCGCAGAGCTTGAAATTCCGCTGGGCTCGGGCGCTAAGGAACTCGGCATCCGGCCATCGATATTTGCAGATGTCGGCGCAGTATGGGGAGTTCGTGCTCCAAAGACACAGGACATAACCACACCATTCCTCATCCAGAGCCGCGATTCCGACGGTAACCTGCTCTATCAGCAGATCGATTCGGTTGATAACAGCGGCGGTCTGTGCACGGTGACTGCATCATCGGTAGTTACGACGCCCACAAATCTCAATCCGCCTAATGCGTGCGTGACTGGTGTGAACTCTGCATTTGGCAGCACCATCCCGCCCTTCACCGAAGAATTCCTCGGCAACACCTGGAAGCCCCGCCTCGCGGTGGGCATCGGTTTCAACTGGAATTCCCCTTTCGGACCTTTCCGCATCGATTTTGCCAAAGTGCTGCTCAAGCGCGAAGGTGACGATACTAAATCATTCACATTCAACGTAGGAACCCAATTCTGATGAACATTCTTCTCAAATCCGCAGTTGCCGCCGGTCTTATGCTGGGCGGATCGCAGCTTGTCCTCGCTCAGCCCCGGCCAGCGGTTCCAGTGACCACGGCCACGCAGGTTGTGCCCGGCCTTGGTGTCGCCAATGTCGATGCCATCGTGGGCAACAGCAACGCCTTCAAGGTCGCCCAGACCCAGCGTCCGGCGACTTACAAGGCGCAATTCGACGCCGCCGAAGCGCGCCGTTCGCAGATTGCCGCCCAGCTTCAGCCGATGGTCGACAAGTTCAATCGCGACCGTGCCGCGCCAACCGCCAACACCCCGGCCGGTCAGACTTCGTTGCAGCAGCAAGCCCAGACCATCCAGTCGATCCAGCAGTCCGGTCAGGCCGAATTGCAGAAGCTGCTCGTGCCAGTCGCGCTGTCTGAGGCTTATGTTCAGGAGCAGATCGGCGACAAGCTGAACGCCGCCATCCAGGCCGCGATGACCAAGAAGAACATTACCTTGGTGCTGACCCCGCAGAGCGTTCTGGCTGCGACCAATGCCTATAATCTCAATCAGCAGATCCTTGATGAGTTGAACGTGACGATCCCTTCGGCGCAGCTGGTGCCGCCGGCTGGCTGGGAGCCGCGCGAAGTGCGCGACCAAAAGGCCGCTCAGGCAGCCCAACAGAGCGCAGCTCCGGCCGGTCGCCCGGCACCCGGTGGCCGCTAGTCCTTCGACAGGCTCAGCATGAGCGGGGGGCGAACATGAGCGAAGCACTGGAAGGCGGCGCGGCTTCGGCCGCGCCGGCCTGGGACATTGCCCGAATTCTGGCGATTCTGCCGCATCGTTATCCGCTGCTGCTGGTCGACCGGGTCAAATCGCTGGTAATTGGCGAGGAGATTCACGCAGTCAAAGCGGTCAGCTTCAACGAGCAATTCTTTCAGGGCCATTTTCCGGGCAAACCGATCATGCCCGGCGTGCTGCAAATCGAGGCCCTCGCGCAGGCAGCTGCGATCCTGGCGATCGAGACGCTTGAACTCGCCGGATCAGGCAAGCTCGTCTATTTCATGGCGATCGAAGAGGCCAAGTTCCGCAGTCCAGTGGAGCCAGGTGTGCTGCTCGATCTCAATGTCGGCTTTGTCCAGAAGCGGGCGCGGGTCTGCAAGTTTTGGGGCAGGGCGTCTGTCGAAGGCAAATTGACTTGCGAGGTCAAGTTTACGGCAATGGTGGCTGATCCGCCGGATCCTCCATCAGGGTGAGCAGGCAGGTCAGCCTTCCTCTTCCATGGGCACTTCAAGCGGTGCAGCCAGATCGCAACCCAGCAGATCGCCCGGCTGACATTCCAGCACGCGGCAAATTGCCTCCAGCGTCGAAAAACGGATGGCCTTGGCCTTGCCGGTCTTGAGAATCGACAGATTGGCGAGCGTGATATCGACGCGCTCTGCCAGTTCGGTCAGCGTCATCCGCCGTGCATAGAGCAGGTCGTCGAGCTTGACCTGGATCGCCATCACACGGTCCCTTCAAGCTCGTCACGCATATCAGATCCCTTGCGGAAGACCCGGGCAAGGACAAACAGGATCAGGGCCAGGAAGATTCCGCCGAGCGAAATTCCAATATCGACATAATGAACATTCGCCAAATATGTGGCCCACCAGGCAAGCGCACCTGCCGGAATTGCAATGAGCTGGGTTGCCACCGCAAGCCAGCCCATCCGTTCAAGCCTGCGAGCGTTTTCGGGAATGAACGGATCGCCTTCAGCGACAGTGTCGACGATCCGCCGCAACTCGCGCAGGAACAAGAAGCCAATGTACGCCGTGAGCGCAATCAGCGCGCAAATGCCGCAAATTACCCAGATGAATTGCGGGGGCAGAGTGATCGCGCCGCGCCGGGCTATTTCAGCGAGGATTCGTCCCCGCCACATCAGCGCCAGGGGAGCTGAGACGAGCGAAGACGCGGTTAACGCTATTGCCGCGATCATCCCAACTGAAAGCGCAGCGCGGACGGTTCCCAACAGTGGATCGCGACTGGATTTTGCCATTCATTTCCTCCGGGCAGATGGGATCAGGCCGCAGGGGTGAGAGTGACTACCCACAAAACCTGAGCGATATTCAAGGCAAGGGCGATGGCGACAGCGCGGGCAAGGATTGGGCTCATGTCAAATGCTCCTGTTTTCCAATGCTCAGGCGACGTGCGGCGCAAGAGTGGCGAGCCAAAGCGCATTGACCAGGACATAGGCGGCAAAGGCAGCAGCGGCGCGAGACAGGGTCTGGGACATTGATCGTTCTCCAATATGGTTGATATCGACATTCAATATGCCGAGTCGGACATATTGTCAATCAATAATATCGAAAAACGATATATGAGAGATTGTTTGTCGATAGGGAGGCCGAGGCATGGTGCGCTTCCGACGTTGGTTGCATCAATATCCGCATGCCAAATGATCTATCGGGTTCGAAATCAGTTCAGACGATTCCCCCCGCCAGCGCGTCGATAGCCGCTTGCAATATGACTGCCGCCGCCGCCGCGTCGATTCGCCCCGCGCGCTTGGCGCGGCTGATATCCTGCGCAATCAGTTGTCGCTCCGCGCTGGCGGTGGACCAGCGCTCGTCCCACAACAGGATCGGCAAGCACAGCGCGGCCAGATTGCGCGCGTAAGCCCGGCTCGATTGCGCGCGCGGACCTTCAGAGCCGTCCATGTTGCGCGGCAGGCCGATGACCAGCCCGGCAACGCTGCGCTGGGTAATCAGGCCGACGAGTTGAGCCTTATCGGCAGTGAACTTGCCCCGCGGCAGAGTTTTGCCCGGTGAAGCAAAACGCCAGCCGGCATCGCAGAAGGCAGTACCGATAGTGCGTGTGCCGAGATCAAGGCCGAGCAAGGCGCCGCCTGCGGGCAGGGCGGCGCGGAAAGTCGCGGCATCGTCGGTAACCGGGGGACTGGCCTCCACACCTGTGCTCAAGTGATTGGCTGTGGTTCGTGGCGCGCTGCTTCGCGCTCGAGCCAGATCTTGATCATTGCCACCATCGGATCGGCCAATGCGAGCCCAAGTACGCCAAACAGCACGCCCATAATCAACTGCGCGCCAAGCACCAGCGCCGGGGCGAGATCCACGGTCTTCTTGGCGACCAGCGGGACAATGACATTACCGTCGATCAGATGGATGAGGGCATAGACCAGGATACAGTAAAATCCCATGTCGGAGCCGCCGGAGAATCCGACCATGATCATCAGCGAGCCCGAAATCGGCGCGCCGATGTTCGGCAGGAAGGCGAGCAATCCGGTCAGCAGTCCCAGCAGCGCCGCCATCGGCACGCCGTAAACTTGCAACATCAGCCATGTGACCACGCCTTCGATGGTCATTCCAAGCAAGCGCCCGGCCAGCAGGCGGCGCAGTGCGTGGCCCATCAGCGTGGCAGTGCCCTCGAAATAGTCGCGCTTGTCGACGGGCAGCATCCACCCGAGTCCGCGCTGGTAGAGCCGGGGTTCGACAGCGATATAAATACCAAGAACAATGATCAGTAGCACGGTGGTGAAGGCCCCGATCACACCGCCGACTGCGTGTGAAACTTCGGAAAAACCGCCAAGCGCTTTTTCAACGATGCTTTGAAAATTGGTGGTTCTGGCAGCATAGCCATGTTCCTTGAGCCAGGCGAGCAAGCGCAGCGCCTGCGCCTGGATCGTGGACGGAAGTTGTGCCGCCTGATCGGCGATCTGGCTGCCGGCAAACAATATTACCCAGACAATGAAACACACCGTCAGCAGCAACACGATGGTTACTCGCCAGCCGCGTCCGATCTTGAGAATGCGGCCGAGCAGCCGGGCGCCGCTATCGATCAAGGCGGCAAAAACCATGCCGCCGAAAATGATCAGCAGAGATTCGGATAGTAGCACGATCAGCGCCAGCAGCGATGCCATGCCCAGCCAGACGAAGGCGCGCTTCGCCTCGCTTCGCATCACCGGATCGGCGATGTCGGTCGGCCCGGCGAGATTGCTTGGCTTGCGTGGCGCACGCTTTTTGATCTGCTCGCCGCTCGCTGGTTTCTGGGCCGTTGTTGCCTTGGACGCCGGGACTAGTGCCACTATTGTTTGCCTGCCTGATTGCTAGCTGTGCGCCCGGTTCCGAAATCCGTTATCGCAGGTCGCAGACTGTGCCAAGCACGGCCTGAGCGCAAGGCTTCCCACCAAGAAAGCGGGTTCCAGCTCTCATTGCCGTTTAACGAAAAGGTGATGAATTCGGCGCGGCCGCCGATGTCGCTGACCGGAACTGGCCCGCCAAGACCATTGAGTTCGAGGGGCTCGCGGCTGTCAGCTGAATGGTCACGGTTGTCGCCCATGAGGAAGACGTGGCCGGGGGGCACCGTCACTTCAGCGTAATGGTCGAGAGACTGATCCAGATGATCGATGATGATGTAGCTTGCGCCATTGGGCAAAGTTTCGCGCATATTGGGCAGTTCATAGACATCGCGGCCGCTCGGCAGGCGGGTTCGATAGGCCGCGAAGGACGTGTAGCAATTCACACCTTCGCACATCTGGTTGTCATCGACGTCGAGCTGCACGGGTGGCTCTATCGTCTGCGGGACCGGCCTGCCATTGAGCACGATCTGGCCATTGACCACCGCAATCCGGTCGCCTGGCAGGGCGACAACCCGCTTGATCAGGTCTTCCTCGCGGTTACGCGGCACGACGATAACAATGTCGCCATACTCAGGAGTCCGTCCCAGAGCGCGCCAGGTGCCGCGCGGGGCAAGATGGAACGAAACCGAGGACCAGTTCCAGCCATAAGGATATTTGCTTACCACCAGCCGGTCGCCGACCAGCAGATTGGGCATCATCGAAATCGACGGGATGTAGAACGGTTTGGCGACGAACGAGTGAAAAGCGAGCACCGCGAGCAACATCAGCGCGAGGCCGCGGATTTCGGCGAACCAATCGACCTTCTTGCCTGTGGCCTGCTGGGATCCGTTAGTTTCAATCTGGTCGGTCACAGTGGCAGGGCCTCGATAATAACAAAAGCCTGCGCCCATGGATGGTCATCGGTGAGCGTCAGGTGAACCACAGAGGCATGGCCGGGCGGGGTGATCGCGGCAAGCCGCGCCGCGGCGCCGCCGGTAAGCGCCAGGGTCGGCGCACCGCTCTTCTTGTTGACCACGCCGATGTCCTTCATGAACACGCCAGCCTTGAAGCCGGTGCCAACTGCCTTGGAGAAAGCTTCCTTGGCCGCGAAGCGCTTGGCGAGGGTTCCGGCCTTGGTGAACGGGCGCTTAGCGGCCTTCGCGCGCTCAATTTCAGTAAAAACCCGATTTTCGAAGCGCTCCCCGAAGCGGTCGAGCGACGCCTGGATGCGCTCGATGTTGCAGAGGTCTGAGCCGATGGCGATTATCATCGCGCCGCATCCATGAGTTCGCGCATCCGCACTATGCTCGCCTCCAGCCCCGAGAAAATAGCTTCGCCAATCAAATAGTGCCCGATGTTGAGTTCTGCCAGTTGCGGTATCGCCGCGACCGCCTGGACGTTGTCAAAAGTGAGGCCATGCCCGGCATGCGGCTCGATACCGTTCTTTACGGCCAACGCCGCCATTTCCGACAGCCGCCGCAATTGCAACGCCTGCTGTTCGCCTTCTGCATGGGCATAGTCACCGGTGTGAAACTCCACCACCGGCGCGCCCAGTAAGATTGCTGCCTCAATCTGGCGCACGTCGGGCGCGATGAACAAGCTGACGCGGATGCCGGCGTCGCTCAATCTGGCCACGACGGGAGCAAGCCGGTTGTGCTGCCCGGCTGCATCAAGACCGCCCTCGGTGGTACGTTCTTCACGCCGCTCGGGGACGAGGCAGGCGGCGTGCGGTTTGTGGCGGAGGGCGATCTCGAGCATTTCATCGGTCGCTGCCATTTCGAAATTGAGCGGCAAAACAGTGGCGGCCTGTATCCGCGCCAGATCCTCGTCGCGGATATGGCGACGATCCTCCCGCAAGTGGCAGGTGATCCCGTCACCTCCTGCCCGCGCGACCACTTCGGCGGCGCGCACCGGATCGGGGTGATCACCGCCGCGCGCATTTCGGATGGTGGCGACATGATCAATGTTCACGCCGAGTCGCAAGCGGGGCAATGTCACGGTTTCGTCCGGCTCCCTGGCTTGGTAGCCGGAATGGCAGCAAGCTCCGGCGGGACATCCTCAGCTGCATAGGTCGGGAAGTTGAGCGCGATGAGCGGATAGAAAGGTACGCCGAGGTCAGCTGTGCCGGCCGAGCGATCGATAAGTGCAGCGGCAGCCACGACCTTGCCCCCCGCCTCTTCGATCGCCTGGATCGCTTCGCGCGAGGACAGGCCGGTGGTGACGACGTCTTCGACCAGCAGCACTTCCTCGCCCTCTGCCAGAGTGAAGCCACGGTGTAGTCCGAATGTGCCGTCGGGCCGCTCGACGAAAATCGCCTCGGTGCCCAGTGCGCGGCCCATTTCATGGCCGATAATCAGGCCGCCCATGGCAGGCGAGACCACTTTCGTGATGCGCTTGCGCAGATCGCGGGGAAGTTTGCGCGCCAGTGCTACGGCAAGCCGGGAAGCGCGCATCGGATCCATCAGCACCCTGGCGCATTGCAGGTAGTGACCGCTATGGCGCCCCGATGAGAGCAGGAAATGCCCTTCCAGCAAAGCATCGCAGCTGCGGAATTCAGCGAGCACTTCTTCTTCTTGCATTGTCTTGCTTATCCTCGGGCAAGTTAAAGGGGCGGCCCGTGTGGTCAGTTTTCCACCCGGCAAAAAATATCCCCTAGAGGCGCTTGAGGTGCCTCGCAAGCGCGCGTATAGGCCCGGCCAAACGGGGAGCACGTGGGGTTTGTTCCTGCTGTTCTCAAATGCGGGCGGGGGCTCATTTTCCTGTCGGCAATGGCAAGACGAAAGCGCATGATAATGAGACTAGGCGAATTTGCCCGTTCAGCGGGCCGCACGGCTAAGGCCCCTGCGACTACTCTTGCTTTGCTTGTGTCCCCGCAAATTGCCTGGGCACAGGCAGCTGCAACATCGGCGGCTGACCGGTTGGCTGTGGCGCCTGGCGGCTATGTGCCAATGAAGCCGACAACTGGCATCGGAATGCCCGTCCCCGGCGGCATTGGCCTGCAGACCCAGTTTTCTCCGCTTGGCCACTATGCCCGCTGGCTGCACGATGGCCCGCTGATGTGGCTTTCCGTGATTATTTCGGCCTTGGTGCTTGGGTTGCTGCTGTTGGTGGTCATTCGTTACAACAGCCGTGCCAATCCGGTAGCTTCGAAGACCAGCCACAATACGCTGATCGAAATCATCTGGACTCTCGTCCCGGTGCTTATTCTGGTCGGCGTTGCCGTGCCGTCTATCGATCTGCTCGCCAAGCAGTTCAAATCGCCACCTGCCAAGACCTTGACGATCAAGGCGACTGGCAACCAGTGGTTCTGGACCTACAGCTATCCCGATAACGGCGGCTTTGAGGTCGTATCCAACATGCTGCCCGACGCCGAGGCTGTAAAGCGCGGGGAACCGGGGCAGCTTGCTGCCGATTTCCGCATGGTCGTCCCGGTTGGCGAGCCAATCCGCATGCAGATCACCGGTTCCGATGTGATTCACTCCTTCGCCGTGCCCTCGCTGTGGTTCAAGCTTGACGGCGTCCCGGGCCGGATCAATGAGAAGGTGATGTTCGTCGAAAAGCCCGGCGTCTATTATGGCCAGTGCTCCGAGCTGTGCGGCGCGCGGCATGGTTATATGCCGATCGCTGTTGAAGCGCTGCCTCGCCCACAATACAATGCCTGGGTGCTGACCCAGTCCGGTGGCAAGATCGATGGCGCGCCCGAGCCTGCTCCGGCGGCTACTTCGGTCGCGGCACCAGCAGCTGCTACCCCGGCAGCTGCTGCATCTGCAGTCCCTGCCGCCACTCCCGCCGCTTCCGCCACTCCGGCTCCCAAAGCCTGATCCTGCTGGCTAAGACGAAGGTTCGCAATACCATGGCCACTACCGCCGACCAGTTCCAGGCTCACGACGATGCTCACGGGCATGACCATCACGATCACGATCACAAGCCGGGCTTTTTCGCCCGTTGGTTCATGTCGACCAACCACAAGGATATCGGTACGCTCTACCTGATCTTCGCGGTGTTTGCCGGGGTGGTCGGCGGTGCAATTTCGGGGCTGATGCGGCTGGAACTGGCGCATCCCGGGATCCAGTACCTAGGCAAGATCGCCACTTTCTTTGGTGCCGTGAACCCGACTTTTGACCAGACCCTCCACACGTGGAACGCGCTAATTTCGGCGCATGGACTGATCATGGTGTTCTTCATGGTGATGCCGGCGATGATCGGCGGCTTTGGCAACTGGTTCGTACCGCTGATGATCGGTGCGCCGGACATGGCATTCCCCCGCATGAACAACATCTCGTTCTGGCTGACATTCGCAGGTTTCTGCTCACTGATGACTTCGGCGTTCCTGCCGGGCGGCACTGGGATCGGCGCTGGCACCGGCTGGACCGTCTACGCGCCGCTTTCGACCTCGGGCTCGCCGGGGCCAGCAGTTGATTTCGCCATTTTCGCGTTGCACCTTGCCGGTGCTGGCTCGATCATGGGGGCGATCAACTTCATCACCACCATCTTCAACCTGCGCGCACCGGGCATGACGCTGCACAAGATGCCGCTGTTTGTCTGGTCCGAGCTTGTCACCGCCTTCCTGCTGCTGCTGGCGCTGCCAGTGCTGGCGGCGGCGATCACCATGCTGATTACCGACCGCAACTTCGGCACGACCTTCTTTGATCAGGCCGGCGGCGGCGATCCGGTGCTTTACCAGCATCTGTTCTGGTTCTTCGGCCATCCCGAGGTCTACATCATGATCCTGCCGGGCTTCGGCATGGTCAGCCAGATCGTCTCGACCTTCTCGAAGAAGCCGGTGTTCGGCTATCTGGGCATGGCCTATGCCATGGTCGCGATCGGCGTGGTTGGTTTCGTGGTCTGGGCGCACCACATGTACACCACGGGCCTCAGCGTAAATACGAAGATGTATTTCACCGCAGCAACCATGGTCATCGCAGTGCCGACCGGCATCAAGATCTTCTCCTGGATCGCGACGATGTGGGGCGGCAGCCTTGAGTTCAAGTCTCCCCTGGTCTGGGCGATGGGCATGATCTTCCTGTTCACTGTGGGCGGTGTCACTGGTGTGGTCCTGTCAAATGGCGGCGTCGACGACGTGCTGCATGATACGTACTACGTTGTGGCGCATTTCCATTACGTGCTGTCGATGGGCGCGGTGTTCTCGATCTTTGCGGGCTTCTATTACTGGTTCCCGAAGATGAGCGGGCGGATGCATTCCGAGTTCCTTGCGCATGTTCATTTCTGGCTGACTTTCGTTGGCGTGAACGTAATCTTCTTCCCGCAGCACTTCCTTGGCCTGCAAGGCATGCCGCGCCGCATCCCGGATTATGCTCTGGCCTATGAAAAGTGGAATACACTCTCGTCCGAGGTGGGCTATACAACCGTCGGTGTCGGGGTGATCGTGTTCTTCCTGAACATCGGCTGGTCGCTGATCGCGGGCAAGAAGGCCGAGGGCAACTATTGGGGCCCGCACGCCACGACGCTCGAATGGACACTCTCGAGCCCGCCGCCGTTCCACCAGTATGAGACACTGCCGGTGATCGACGACAAGGGTCATCATTGATGATGCGGTCCCCTCCCGCCTGCGGGAGGGGTGCAAGCCATGACTGAGACTGTAATCCATCCGCTCCCGGCCGACTGGCGCGACTTCTTTGCGCTGACCAAGCCGCGTGTGATGAGCCTGGTGATTTTCACCGGTCTGTGCGGCTTGCTCGCGGCACCGGTGTCGATCAAGCCGGTGCTTGGGTTCACTGCTATCCTCTGCATTGCTATCGCGGCAGGCGGCGCGGCGGCGCTCAACATGTGGTGGGAAGCAGATCTCGACGCCGGGATGAAGCGAACTGCGTCGCGGCCGATTCCCGCGGGCCGGATGGATCGGATCGCCGCGCGCGATTTCGGCATTGCGCTGTCGTTTCTGTCGGTGCTGCTGATGGGGCTCGCGATCGGCTGGCTGGCTGCCAGCATTCTGGCCTTTTCGATTGTCTATTATGCGGTGATCTACACGATCTGGCTCAAGCCGCGTACGCCGCAGAACATCGTGATCGGCGGCGGGGCCGGGGCCTTCCCGCCCTTGATCGGCTGGGTTGCGGCGACTGGCCATATCACGGCCATGCCCATTGTGCTTTTTGCCATCATCTTCTTCTGGACGCCGCCGCATTTCTGGGCACTGGCGCTGTTCGTGCAGTCTGACTACGCCAAGGTCGGCATTCCGATGATGCCGGTGGTCGCGGGGGAAAAATCGACTCGCCGACAAATTCTGTTTTATACTTTGCTGCTGTTTCCGCTGAGCGCCATGCCCTGGTGGATTGGTGGAACCGGCGCCGTTTATGGCATTGCCGCGCTGTTACTATCGGGCCTGTTTGTGGTTCTGGCTGCCCGGGTTGGAGTGCGCGAGCGCACCGGACCGGACGATGCGATGCTACCTGAACGCCAGTTGTTCAAATATTCCATCCTTTATCTTTTTATCCTTTTCGCCGCATTGGTTGCGGATCGCTGGCTGCTGGTGCAAGGATAATTTCATGGATGAGAAACCCGATATCGAAGCAGAACGTAAGCGAATCCAGCGCAGCCGCAGCATCGTCATGGCATTGCTGCTCGGTGCGTTTGTTGTGCTGGTCTACGCTATTTCGATTGCGAGGATGGGTTAAGCGATGGCCACGCTTGCCGCCCCTGCTGATATTGCCCGGCGCAATCGGCGGACCGGTCTGGTGGCGGTGCTGTTTGCCTTGGCGATGTTGGGCCTTGGCTATGCCGCAAGCCCACTCTACCGCCTGTTTTGCCAGGCGACCGGATTTGCCGGAACCACCCGGCGCGCCACTGTGGCCGAGGCTGCAGCGGTGACTGTAACCGACAAACTGGTCAAAATTCGCTTCGACGCCAATATCGAACGCGGCATGGCCTGGCAGTTCCGCCCCGAGCGCGGTGCGGATACGATCCAGATGGGCGGACGGCACATGGCGATCTTCCTGGCCAAAAATCTGTCGGACAAGCCGCTGACCGGCCGCGCCAGTTTCAATGTCGAGCCCGAACAGGCAGGGCGCTATTTCAACAAGGTCCAGTGTTTCTGCTTCACCGAGCAGACCCTCCAGCCCGGGCAGGAAGTGCGCATGCCGGTGATCTATTACGTCGATCCAAAGATGCTGAATGATCCCGATGCACGCGACATTGAGGAGATCACCCTGAGTTATACCTTTCACCCAATTGCGAATGACGCCTCCAAGGCACTGGACCGCACGCGAGTGGGTGGTTAAGGGGCGCTCGACAGTTTTCACCAGCGGCCCAGTCCAGTTCAATAGTGGGCCGCCCAAATCAGCCAATGGGGACCCGCGATCATGGCCGGAACCAAGAACCACGATTATCACATCCTTCCCCCTGACATCTGGCCGCTGACCGGTGCGATGTCCGCGCTGACCACGACCAGTGGCGGCGCCATGACAATGCACGGCCTAGCCGGGGGCAAATATGTGCTGCTGCTCGGCTTTGCCGGGTTGATTCTCACGTTCTTCAGCTGGTTTTCCAACATCATCAAGGAAGCCCATGCTGGCGACCACACTCCGGTCGTCCAGTTGCACCTGCGCTACGGCATGATCCTGTTCATCGCTTCCGAAGTGATGTTCTTTGTCGGCTGGTTCTGGGCTTTCTTCGATTTCTCGCTGTTTCCTTCGACAATTTCCAAGGTAGTTGGCGGGCAATGGCCGCCCAAGGAGCTCGAAGCAGTTCTCAACGCCTTTGACCTGCCGCTTCTCAATACAATGATCCTGCTATGCTCGGGCACCACCGTGACATGGGCGCATCACTGTCTGATCCACGGCGACCGCGATGGGCTCAAGAAGGGCCTGTGGGCAACCATCGCGCTGGGCATACTGTTCACTTCTATCCAGGCCTATGAATATGCCCACGCGCCGTTCCACTTCGGCACCAACACGTATGGTTCCGCCTTCTACATGGCGACAGGCTTCCACGGCTTCCACGTCATCATCGGTACGATTTTCCTGGCCGTCTGCCTGCTGCGCGCCTTTGCCGGCCACTTCACCCCGCGCCAGCACTTCGGCTTCGAAGCAGCGGCCTGGTACTGGCATTTCGTCGACGTCGTCTGGCTGTTCCTGTTCGTTGCTATCTATGTCTGGGGTAACTGGGGCTTTCCGACCGAATAATGACCGATAGCAAACCGACTAGCGCCAAAGATTTTGGGGGGCAGCCAGGGATCATCCCGGCTGCCCTTTTCGGTTTATGCCCCCAGTGCGGTGCACGCGGCCTGTTTGACGGGCTGGCGAAGTTTGCGCCGAAATGCTGCGCCTGCGGCCTGGACTTTACCGCTTTCAATGTCGGAGATGGTCCTGCCGCCTTTCTGACGTTGATCATTGGCGCGCTGGTGGTGGTGCTTGCGATCACGGTTGAGCTGACCTGGCATCCGCCGTTCTGGGTGCACGTCGTACTATGGGTCCCGTTTACAGCTGCCGCAGTGATCTGGGGCCTGCGCGCGGGCAAGAGCGCACTGCTCGCGTCAGAATTTCAGCGGAACGCCGGAGAGGGGCGGCTGAAGGACTGATGCGGCGGCGCTTGCCTGTGTTGTCAACAATTGTGGTGCTGATTGCGGTCGGCATCATGATTCGCCTCGGCTTTTGGCAATTGGAACGGCTGCACCAGAAGGAGGCATTGCTGGCGCGCTACGCGGCGGCGCATTCGATGTCGTCCGATGTCGGCTTTCCGCGCAGCTCCTTAGAGGCCCAGCCTCTGCTTTATCGCCATTCGGCGCTCGATTGCCCGAAAGTTTCCGGGGGCGAGTCTGTTGCTGGGCGCAGCGCCAAGGACGAGATGGGCATCGGCCATATCGCAACCTGCATCCTTGCCGATGGAACCAGCGCCCGCATTGTGTTGGGCTGGTCGCGCAATCCCAAGGTGCCGGACTGGCGCGGCGGCATGGTTGCCGGCATCATTGCCCCGGGTCCGCGCCTGGTTGCTGATCCGCCGCTTGCTGGCTTGCAGGCGAATGCCCGGCCCGATCCATCAGACTTGCCAAACAACCACTTCTCCTACGCGGTGCAGTGGTTCCTGTTCGCGGGCGTGGCGCTGGTGATCTATGTGCTGGCAGTGCGGAAGCGGCTTGCCGGGGACGCTTCCCACCGCTAACCGCGCGCCAAACAACAGGATGGTCATGGACTATATCTCGACACGCGGCAGCGCCCCGGCGCTCGATTTTGCCGGAGCAACGCTGGCGGGCCTCGCCAATGACGGCGGGCTTTATCTGCCGCGCGAATGGCCGAGGTTCTCCACGTCAGAAATCGCGGCGATGGCTGGTCTACCTTATGCGGAACTCGCTGCGCGGATCATGCAGCCGTTTGTGGGCGACAGCCTCACTCCCGAGCGTCTGCTCGAACTCACCTCCGCCGCATACGGCCGTTTCGCCCACAAGGCGGTGACCCCGCTCCAGCAGCTCGACGAACAGCAATGGCTGCTCGAACTGTTCCACGGGCCAACGCTGGCCTTCAAGGATGTGGCGCTGCAATTATTGGGGCTGCTATTCGAGGAGTTTCTGGGTCGAAGCAATCAGAATCTGACCATTGTTGGCGCGACCTCCGGCGATACCGGCTCTGCAGCGATCGATGCGGTTGCGGGGCGGGCCAAGGTCGATATTTTCATGCTTCACCCCAAGGGCCGGGTGAGCGATGTGCAGCGCCGCCAGATGACTACAGTGCTCGCGCCGAATGTCCACAACATCGCCCTGGAAGGCGCGACATTCGACGATGCCCAGGCTATGGTGAAGCGGATGTTCAACGATACCGCGATGACCGGGCAGTTCAACATCGGCGCGGTCAATTCGATCAACTGGGCCCGGCTGATGGCGCAGGTCGTCTATTATTTCGCTGCGGGCCTGCAATTGGGCGCGCCGCATCGCCAGGTCGCCTTCTCGGTGCCGACTGGCAATTTCGGCGATGTCTTTGCAGGATATGTCGCGGCGCAGATGGGGCTGCCAGTGGCGCAATTGATCGTCGCGACCAACGTCAACGACATCTTGCACCGCGCGCTGACCACCGGCGATTATTCGCAAGGCACCGTTACGCCCACTGCCGCGCCGTCGATGGACATCCAGGTCTCCTCGAATTTCGAGCGGCTGCTGTTCGATCTGGGCGGGCGCGACGGCAAGGCGCTGGCCGGCCAGATGGCGGGCTTCGAAGCCAGCAAGGCGATGCAGCTGAGCAATACACAGCGTGAAGGCGCCGCCGCGCTGTTCTCCAGCGCCCGCGCCGATGCCGACGACATGGCGCAGGCTATCCGCTGGGCCTGGGTCAATTGCGGCGAATTGATCGATCCGCACACTGCTTGCGGCCTGCATGCTGCCCGCACTTCGGGCCTGTCGCGCGATATTCCGGTGGTGACACTCGCGACAGCCCACCCGGCAAAATTCCGCGACGCGGTTGAACGCGCCACTGGCCAGCGCCCGCAGCTGCCAGC
Source organism: Novosphingobium sp. (assembly GCA_039928735.1). Classification (GTDB taxonomy): domain Bacteria; phylum Pseudomonadota; class Alphaproteobacteria; order Sphingomonadales; family Sphingomonadaceae; genus Novosphingobium. Next base: position 32,413 of record JBDSSP010000043.1, read on the forward strand.
GCGAGTAGGCGATCTGTTTGACCGCGAGGAGCGTTGTGTGGACCTTCAGGGCGGCTATGCGGCGATTGCCGACTATGTCTCTGCCCATGCCACGGCGCGCACCTAGAATGACTGCGGCCTGATGGCTGAGCTAGTCCAGTCGCCCGTCGTGATGATCGGCGAGGCTTGGGCGGACTATGGTCTGATCGACAGTGGTGATGGTCGCAAGCTCGAACGCTACGGCCCGCACCGCTTCATCCGGCCCGATACTCAAGCACTGTGGCGGCCGGCGTTGGAGCGCTGGGCTTCGGACGGAGAATTCGTGCCCGGATCTGACGAAGATGGCGGAGGCCGCTGGCAGTTTGCCAATCCGGTGGCACAGGAAGGCTGGCCATTGTCATGGGGCGACGTCAAATTCACCGCACAATGCACCCCGTTTCGTCACCTTGGTTTCTTTCCCGACATGGCCCCGGTTTGGGAATGGATGGGCGAGCAGCTTTCACCCCTCCCCTTCAGGGGAGGGGCTGGGGGTAGGGGCTCTCCGGCAAACACCGCGCCAACCGATGGCCCCCACCCCACCCCCTCCCCTGAAGGGGAGGGGCTAACCACCCTCAACCTGTTTGGCTACACCGGTGTCGGCACGCTCGCGCTAAGCCAATATGGCCCTGTCACCCATGTCGATGCCTCGAAAAAGAGTGTCGCCCAGGCGCGCGTCAACGCTGCCCTGTCAGGGATCGAAGACCGGCCGATTCGCTGGATCGTCGATGACGCCGCCAAGTTTGCGGCGCGCGAAGTGCGGCGGGGCAAGCGTTATGACGGAATCATCCTCGATCCGCCTAAATTCGGACGGGGGCCTGAAGGCGAAGTCTGGCGGTTGGAAGAGCATCTTCAATCGCTGGTCGCGGATTGCCGCCGAATGCTGGACAGCGAAAGTCGCTTCCTGTTTTTGACGGTCTACGCGGTTCGGCTTTCGTCCTTGGCGCTTGCCGGAATGTTGGACCAAATTTTTGCGGATATGCCGGGCACCATCGAACACGGCGATCTGGCGGTGCGCGAAGAGGGGCCGGGCGGGCGCCTGCTGCCCACCGCAATTTTCGCGCGCTGGCGAAACGCCTAACGCCGCACTCTGGGTTTGCGGAACCGCAGTACGAATTGGTCGGTATGGCCGCGGATGCCGCTCTCCTGCACCTTGAGTGTGTGATCGTCAGCCGCATGGCGAAGCAGGTTGCTGCGCGCCTCCAGCCGGAAACCAGCGGCTTCGACTTCGCGGATCACAGCCACCGATTCGATGCGGTGCAGGGTGGAGGTGACGGTGGTTCCCGCCCCCGGCGCTGCTTCGTGATCGGCCACCAGATATACCCCGCCGGGTTTTAGCGCGGCAAAAGCAGCGCGGTTGGTCAGAATTGCGGCATCGATATCGCCCACCTTGTTGTTCTTGAAATCGTGATAATTCTGGGTGGTCCAGACGATGTCGACGGGTTCTGGCGCAAGCGCTTCGCCCGGCGGGACGGCGGTCAGCGTAACGTTGGGGTGAGCCGTGGCCCATGCCGCAAGTGCAGGATTGGGGCGCATCGAGCCGGTGTAGATATGGCCACTTGGCCCCACCGCCAAAGTCAGCAGCCGGGTGAAGTAGCCGCCGCCAGGTGCAAGCTCGGCCACTTTCGCGCCGGGCTTCACCCCGGCAAAAGCAATGACCTCGGCAGGTTTGCGATCGGCATCACGCGCTTTGTCTACGTCGGGTCGCTCACTGCTGGTAAGTAATACCGCAAAGTTGGTCGCCTGGGCCGCGACCATGGGGATTGCTACAAGGATCGCTGCCACCGTTGCGCGTGAGAACCATAAATGCATCGAATGTCTCCGCCTGAAAAATCTGCGTGGGTAGACTAGCAAGCAGCGGCCCAACGGCCAACTGCGCAATTGTATCCATGGACAGCTGACCTTCTCCCGCGAGAGCGCAAGGCTAGACAGGGTGGCATGGCCATGCCATTGCCGCCGCCCATGGCCGACCGCCTGATCCTAGAAGTCGCCGATCTTGAACACGATGTCCTCACCGGCATCTATTCGGAAGAAACCGGACGCCCGCAGCCGCTGCGTATCACGATTCAGGCCCGTCTGAAGGTGGCGGATCATTACGCCCCCGATACGCCGCTGTCGGCCAGCAAAAATTACATGGACCTCAAATTTGCCGCGACCGAGGCGCTGCCCGAAGGGCTGCATTTCAAACTGATTGAAGCGGTGGCGGATCACATTTGCGAGACTCTGATGCTGCAGGATGCACGGGTCGAGGCGGTGACCGTCAAGATCGTCAAGCTGGCGATTGCCGAACGCGGCGAACAGATCGGGATGACGCTGACGCGGGAGCGGCGGTGATGTCCGAGTTGCGGGTCGGCCTGCTGCCCGAAGGGGCGCTGGCGGCTGCGGCGGAATTTCATGCTCAGGTTTTGCCCAAGGCCTACGTCAGGCTGGCTGAAAACCCGGGCCACCTTACCCTTGTCTTCGCACCCGCAGGCCATTCCCACCGCGCTTGGCGGCTCGCCGCAATCCAGTCACTGGCACGCGAATTTGCTCCGGTCAGGGTGAATGGGCTCGCTAGCGACAGCGAACCGGCGATTACCCAGGCACTGGCCTATTTGCAGACTGCCGCAGGCGTTACCGGACAACTGCTCGAATTGGATGACACGGGCGCCGGATAAGTGTTATCCTCCTCGGCATGAGCAGTGCTTCGTCCCCCAAGTCGGTATTGGTCGATCAATTCCAGCGCCGGATTACCTATCTGCGCCTGTCGGTGACTGACCGCTGCGATCTGCGCTGCGCCTATTGCATGCCCGAGCGCCAGACGTTCCTGCCCCGCGCGGAAGTGCTCAGCCTTGAAGAATTGCACGAGATGGCGCTGGGCTTCATCGCCCGCGGCATCACCAAAATCCGCCTCACGGGAGGCGAACCGCTGGTGCGACGTGACATGATCGAGTTGGTGCAGGCGCTGGGGCGCAAGATCGGAGATGGCCTCGAAGAGTTGACCATGACCACCAACGCGACCCGGCTGGCCGAATTCGCCGAGCCAATTCGCGCAGCGGGGGTGAAGCGGGTCAACATTTCGCTTGATACGCTCGATCGCGAGACTTTTGCCAAACTCGCCCGGCGCGATTCGCTGCCGCAAGTGCTTGAGGGCATCGCGGCGGCCAAGGCGGCGGGGCTTGAGGTCAAGATCAACACAGTGGCGCTCAAGGGCATCAACGAAGCAGAAATTGCCGATCTGATCGCTTGGGCACATGGCCAGCAGTTCGAGTTGACGCTGATCGAGGTTATGCCGCTGGGGGAAGTCGAGCAGGACCGCTTCGATCACTACTTGCCGCTTGATGCGATCCGCGACACGCTTGCAAAGCGCTGGACGCTGACACCCGACGCTCACCGTAGCGGCGGCCCGGCGCGCTATGTCTCGGTTGCCGAGACTGGCGGCCGGCTTGGCTTCATCACGCCGCTGACCAACAATTTCTGCGACGGGTGCAACCGCATCCGGGTCACTGCTACCGGCCAGCTCTATGCCTGCCTGGGCGGCAACGAACAGGTCGATCTGCGTGCGGCCTTGCGATCGGAAAGCCCTGGCGAAGCGCTTGATGCGGCGCTTGATGTGGCGATGAAGATCAAACCAGAGCGGCACCACTTCGCAATCAACAAACCTGGCGAGGCGCCCGCCCTCGCGCGCCATATGTCGATGACCGGCGGCTGAGCCATGACGGTCAGGTTGGTGTTTCTGGGGCGGCTGGAAGATGCGGCGGGCGCGGCAGAGCGCCTGGTAACTGTGACCGGTTCGCTG
>JBDSSP010000044.1:0-14226 GCA_039928735.1 Novosphingobium sp.
CTAGTGACCCGAATCTGATGTTCGCCACATTATGTTGCAAGGTTGGAGCGAGCTTCAGATTCAAGAGGGTCACTAGCAACTATTTGATTCTAGTGTGATTTAAGGCTTTGAAATTCGCTCCGGTGCAAGCCGAAATAATGTGGCGAATTTCAAATCCATCACACTAGTAACGGGCGCGGTGCAAGACCGGGCCCAGCCGGGAGCCTTAACCTTGTCAACCGTCCACCCTGTTCCTGCCAATTGGGCAAGCCGAGCCTACGTCGACGCCGACGGTTATGCCGAGAAATACCGCCGCTCGCTTGAGGAGCCAGAGGCATTCTGGCGCGATGAGTCGGCGCGGCTGGACTGGATCAAGCCGTGGACCCAGCTGAGCAAATGCTCATACGACGAAGCGGACTTCGGAATCGAATGGTTCGCCGACGGCACGCTAAATGTTTCGGCCAATTGCCTCGACCGGCATCTCGACAAGAACGGCGATACCAAGGCAATCATCTGGGAAGGTGACGACCCTGAGCACCAGCGGACACTGACTTACCGCGAACTCCACGAAGAAGTCTGCCGCATGGCCAACGCGCTCAAAGCGCTGGGTGCCGGGCGCGGCGAGCGGGTTACGATCTATATGCCGATGGTGCCCGAGGCGGCAATTGCCATGCTCGCCTGCACCCGCATCGGCGCGATCCATTCAGTGGTGTTCGGCGGCTTCTCGCCAGAAGCACTCGCAGGCCGCATTCAGGACTGCGATTCGCGGCTCGTGGTGACGGCGGACGGCGGCATGCGCGGCGGCAAGCTGGTGCCCTTGAAGGCCAATGTCGATGCCGCGCTGGAGCAGTGCCCCTCGGTCGAGGCGGTGCTGGTCGTGCAGCACACCCAGAGCGCCGTGACCATGGCTCACGGCCGCGATCACTGGTGGCACGAGCAGCGCGCGGCCTGTTCGGCGCATTGTCCGCCCGAGGAAATGGGCGCGGAAGATCCGCTGTTCATCCTCTATACCTCAGGTTCGACCGGCAAACCCAAGGGCGTGCTCCATACGACTGGCGGCTATCTGACATGGGCTGCGATGACACATCACTACGTGTTCGACTATCGACCAGGTGAAATCTACTGGTGCGCCGCTGATGTGGGTTGGGTCACCGGGCATAGCTATGTCGTCTATGGGCCGCTCGCCAATGGCGCGACGCAGGTGATGTTCGAAGGCGTGCCCAACTGGCCCGATCATTCGCGGTTCTGGCAGATTGTTGATCGCTACAAGGTCAACATATTCTACGGCGCGCCCACGGCCTTGCGCGCGCTGATGCGCGAGGGCGACGACTGGGTGAAGCGCACCCGCCGGACCTCGCTGCGTCTGCTGGGTTCGGTTGGCGAGCCGATCAATCCGGAGGCCTGGGAGTGGTATTGGCGGGTTGTCGGCGAAGAGCGCTGCCCGATTGTCGATACCTGGTGGCAGACCGAAACCGGCGCGGCAATGATTACCGGGCAGCCCGGCGCGATTGCCATGAAGCCTGGCTCAGCTTCGCTGCCGATGTACGGTGTCGTGCCGCAACTGGTCGATGGCGAAGGCGCGGTTCTGGAAGGCGCGGCGGAGGGTAACCTGTGCATAACCCAGTCATGGCCTGGCCAGATGCGGTCAGTCTGGGGCGACCATGCGCGCTTCTTCCAGACCTATTTCAGCACTTACACAGGCAAGTATTTCACCGGAGACGGCTGCAAGCGCGATGAAGACGGCTATTACTGGATCACCGGCCGCGTCGACGATGTCATCAACGTGTCAGGCCACCGCATGGGCACCGCCGAGGTAGAATCCGCGCTGGTTGCGCATCCCAAGGTCGCCGAGGCCGCCGTGGTCGGCATGCCGCATGACATCAAGGGGCAGGGGCTTTATGCCTATGTTACATTGAATGCGGGCGAGGCGGAGAGCGATGCGATCCGCAAGGAACTGGTCGCCTGGGTCCGCAAGGAAATCGGCCCGATTGCCACGCCTGACGTCATCCACTTTGCGCCCGCGCTGCCCAAGACCCGCTCGGGCAAGATCATGCGGCGGATTTTGCGCAAGATTGCCGAGGGGGATGTGTCGAATTTGGGCGACACCTCGACCCTCGCCGATCCGGGTGTGGTGGATAGTCTGGTTGCGGGGCGAAGGTGACTGGTCGTGTTGCGCAGAGCGATGGTCCCCTTTCTGCTTTTAGGTCTCGACTGCCCGTCAGGCCGCGCCGAGCGAGCGCGAGTTCACTCAGGACATGCTCCAGCGAACGAGGCTTGGTGCAATAATCCGGACTGCAGGAAGCTTCATTGCACCAGCGCGTACTTGGCATTTGCGGCATGGTGCAAAATTCGGACGACCACGACAGTTTCGCCATCAAAATCATAGAAAATGTGGTGTTCGCGATAGGTGAGGAAACGGATCACCGGGCGTATGCCGGGGTAGATCGGGCCGATTTCGGGGAACCTGGCCAATCGGTCGAATGCGTCGAAAAAGCCGACCATATAGTGTTCGGCGGCCACATTTCCAAATTTGACGATCCCATATAGATCGATTTCTTCCATATCGAGTTGTGCAGTTGGCCGAGTGATAACCTCAGCCATACTTGGCGCGGTTCGTGGCCATGATGTCGCGCAAAACCTCGTCCGCCGGACGGGGGTCAATTCCCGAAGCCCGGCCCTTGTCGATTGCGGCCTGCAATTCGGCTAACTGGGCCTCTTCATCCTGTCGGCTGCGGATCAGATCGCGGATGAGATCGCTAGTGCTCGAATAGCGCCCCTCGGCCACGCGCTTTTCAGCCCAATCCTTGAGACCATCTGGAACGGAGATGTTCAGTTGCGCCATGCGTAGTTTATACAGAATCGCGCAGATGTGCGCAAGCCCGATGCGCGAAAATCAAGCCGCCAGCGAGTACGGCAAAATCTCTCCCGCCAAATACTGATTGCGCGCCTTGGCCCGGCTAAGCTTACCGGAGCTGGTGCGCGGCAGGGTGCGCGGCGGGACCAGTTCGACCAGGCAGTTCATGCCGGTCACAGATTGCACTTTGTCGCGGATCTGGGTGTGCAGCTTGCGGCGTTCGTCTGGGTCTGTCACCCGGCAGTGGACCAGCACGGCAGGCATTTCCTCGCCGAGTTCGTTTTCCAGCGAGAAAGCGGCAATGTCGCCGTGGTTGAAGCCGGGCAGCTGTTCCACCGCCCATTCGATATCCTGCGGCCAATGGTTCTTGCCATTGATGATAATCATGTCCTTGGCGCGGCCGACGATGAACAGGTAGCCATCGGCCATATAGCCCATGTCGCCAGTATCGAGCCAGCTATCGACCATGCATTCGGCGGTCGACTCGGGGTCGCGGTAGTAGGAATGCATCAGGCTGGTGCCGGAGCACCACACCTTGCCGATATGGTGATCTGGCAGCTTCTGGCGCTGTTCGCCGCGCACTTCCACGGTCATGCCGCGCATTGCCTTGCCGCAATTGACGATGGCGCGATAGCGAGCCGGTCGCGAGAGATCGCGCGGCTTGCCAGAAAGGCGCTCTTCCTCGACCAGTTCGACGCGGATGCCTTCGCCGGGCGGCATCAGCGTGACGCAGAGGGTTGATTCGGCAAGGCCATAGCTCGGCATGAACGAATCCGCGGAGAAGCCCGCATCGGCAAAGACGTTGACGAAATTTTGCATCACATCCGGCCGGATCATGTCTGCGCCGTTACCTGCCAGCCGCCAGCGCGAAAGATCGAAGCGTTCGCTGACGTGCGTCTGGCTGGAAACGCGCCGCGAGCAGATGTCATAGCCGAAGGTCGGCGAAAAGCTGATGGTATGGCCGGGATTGCGGCTGACCAGGTCAAGCCAGGCCAGCGGACGCCGGGCGAAGTCCTCGGTCTTGAGGTAATCGCCCGAAATCTGGTTCGCGATCAGCGACAGGAAGCAGCCGACCAGACCCATGTCATGATACCATGGCAGCCAGGAGACGCAGCGATCATCCATTGCCATCTGCATTCCGTGGCCATGCCCGGCAAGGTTTGATAGCAACGCGCGGTGGGTCACGGCCACGCCATGCGGGAATCGGGTCGAGCCGCTCGAATATTGCAGAAAACAGATGTCGTCGGGCAGGGCTTCGGGCAATTTGCCCCAGGCCGCTGGCTCAAGATTAAAGCTTTCCCAGGAGAGGCCTTCGCAGCCCTGTTGAGCGGCGGCCGCGCCGGCCATTTCAGCCAGCTCTTCAGGGAACAGCAGCATGGTCGGATCGGCACTGCGCATCTGCACGGCGATCTGCTCGATATAATTGTCTTTGCCGCCAAAGCTGGTCGGCAGCGGCAGCGGCACCGGCCATGCACCGGCATAGACCGCGCCGCAGAACAGAGCGGCGAAGTATGTCCCGGTTTCGGCGATCATCGCGATGCGATCGCCAGGCCGTACGCCGCGGGCAATCAGGCGATAGGCGACACGAATTGCATCCTCGCGCAATTCGGAAAACGGATAGGGCCGGGTCAGCGTTCCCCGTGGATCGTGGAAATTGAGACCGCGTTTGCCCTGCGCGGCATAGTCCAGCGCTTCGGAAAAAGTGGAAAAATCTGCATAGCGGCGCGGGTGGCTGTCCGCATTGGGAGTCGGGACGAGGGCAGACTCGGCAGGCGGCACGAGGGTCGCGACGTCGGTCATATGAAGTAACCCATTATTATCGTTACCGAAATTTCATGAGCGGAAAGGGCTAAACTGCAAATTGCCATTAGGCTGCCATGGTTAACCATTTCCGCATCATGTGCGGACCTCCCCAATTGGCCGGGACTGTGGCATGATTAAGGCCAATGATGCAGCAATCGTCTCACAACAGAACGCCGCGACAGCCGCCAAAGCCGCTCGGCCCTGCCCGGCTGGAGGAGTTGGCGCTGGCCTATGCTGCCCGTTTTGCCGTCAGTGCGGCCAAGCTCGCCGACTATCTGCGTCGCAAACTGCGCGAACGGGGCTGGGAGGGAGAGGGGGAGCCGCCAGTCGAAGCAATCGTCGTGCGGTTCGTGACTGCAGGCTATGTCGACGATGCCGCCTATGCCCGTGCCAAGAGCGCCAGCATGCTACGGCGCGGGCTGGGCATGCGGCGGGTCAGTCAGGCCTGGCAAGCTGCGGGCATCGCTGAAGAACATCGAGAGGAGGCGCGGGCCAGTGAGGGCGCCCAGCGCCGCGCTGCCCTGGCCCTGGCGCGCAAACGCCGCATCGGCCCATTCGGTGCCGTGTGCCAGGACCGCGCTGGCCGTGAGAAGCAGATCGCTGTCATGCTACGCGGCGGTCATCCCCTCGACAGCGCCCGCGAATTGGTCAATGCAGCCAGCATAGAGGCGGCCGAGCAATGGGCCGCGCAATTTGACGGAGACGAGCCTTGCGCCTGATTAAAACGCTGGGTGCCGGATTGGGTATTGCCCTGATCCTGGCTGCCGGGGGCTGCTCGCCGCATGCCGCAGCTGGCGGAGCAATGGCCCCGGCAGCTTCCGCCGCAGTCCATCCCATCTCCGGCCTTGGCGTTATTCCGCTTAGCGTAACCTCCGCAGGCAAAGTCCACCGCTTCCGGGTCGAGTTCGCACGCAGCGATGCGGAGCAGGAAAAGGGACTGATGTTCCGCACTGCCATGGGTGCGGACGAGGGCATGATCTTTCCAATGAACCCGCCGCGCCCCGCCGCTTTCTGGATGCGTAACACCGTAATCCCGCTCGACATCATTTTTATCGGCAGGGATCACCGCATTCTCAACATCGCCGCCAATGCTGTGCCCTATGACGAGACGCCGCTGCCATCGGTCGGCGCTGCATCGGGCGTCCTGGAGCTGAACGGTGGCCGGGCCGCGGCACTTGGGATCGGTCCGGGGGACAGGGTCGATTGGTAGGGCAAATCTCCTTGCTCACCTGCCCCCAAATGCTTTAGGCGCTGTGCGCATGGGTATCCTTTCCAAGATTTTCACCTGGTGGGACGGCGCGACGATCGGGACGCTGGTCAATTCCGGCATGACTGGCGAGCAGGTCGGCACTGACGCGCAGGGCAACCGCTATTTCCGGTCCAAAAAGCTGCGCCCAGCTGGTCAGCCCGGTGGCGGGACTGAGCGGCGCTGGGTGCTTTATAACGGCGCCAATGATGCCAGCCGGGTGCCGCCAGAATGGCACGGCTGGTTGCATAACAGCTATGACGGTGTGCCCAAAAGCCATCTGCCGCCCGCGCGCATCTGGGAGACTGACTATACTCCCAATGCGACTGGCACGGCGGCCGCCTATCGGCCTCAAGGCGCACTGGAGCGCGGCGGCACGCGGGCACGGGCGACTGGCGACTACGAGCCGTGGACTCCGGAAGCCTAGCACTTGATTCGCGCGCCTGGCCTTGCCGCTGCCCTGCTGCTGGCGCTCGGCGCTTGCTCACGCCAGGGCGATCCCGCCGCCGACGCCAAGGCAACTGATATTCCCAAGGAAATGGCGCAGGCACCGGGCGCTGTGGGCCCGCCGGTTGAAACCAAATTCGGCACGCCGGTCAAGGACCGGGTAGTAACGCTTGGCCTGCTCAACAAGCGCAACAACCTCACCCAGGATCTGGTGCTCAAGACCGGCGAAGCTCGGCGGGTGGGCAATGTGGTTGTCCGGGCTGCCACCTGCGAGCGCACGCTGCCATGGGAAACGCCTCCCGAGATTGGCGCATTTGTGCAGGTCTATGTCGAAGAGCACGCAGACGCCAAAGCACCGCTGGCATGGCGCACGGTGTTTTCCGGCTGGCTGTTCAAGAATTCGCCGTCGCTCAGTGTCGTCGAGCACCCGGTCTATGACGTCTGGGTAAAGGACTGCGCGATGAAGTTCCCCGGCGAGGAGGAAGAACCAGCGGCTGCCGCCTCTGCCAGCAATGCCGCAAAACCGTCGGGCAGCGGCAGCGCTGCGCCTGCCCCGGCCCCGGCTAAGCCGCCAACTACGCCGACATCCTCGCCATCGCCCAAACCAAATCCTTCGGCCAAACCACCGGCCGCGTAGGGCGACTGCGCTGCTTTCAACAGCCGCAGATATTGCTTCTGGCTCATTTCGACCGCGCCAAGCGAGGCAAGGTGAGGAGTGATGAATTGGCAATCGAGCAATGTGGCGCGGGCACGGCGCAAGGCCGCGACCAGCCAGGCCAGCGCAACCTTGGACGCATCGGGCACCCGGCTGAACATCGACTCGCCGCAGAACACCCGATCGAAACCGACGCCGTAGAGGCCGCCGAAGAGGTGGTCTTCCTGCCAGCATTCGATCGAATGGGCGTGGCCCAGGCGGTGCAGGCGGACATAGCTCGCCACGATCCGGTCACTGATCCAGCTTTCGCCGCTAGCCTCATCATGCGCCTTGCGGCGCGGCGCGGCGCATTCTGCCATGACTTCGGCAAAGGCCTGGTTGCAGGTCACCCGAAAGCGCCCGCGCCGCAATGTGCGGGCCAGCGAGCGCGAGCAGCGGAACTGGTCGAGCGGCAAGATTGCGCGACGTTGCGGCTCGACCCAGAACACTTCCGGATCGTCGCGGCTGTCGGCCATGGGAAAAATGCCGCTGCGATAGGCGAGCATCAGCAGCTCGGGATCGATCACGTTGGCGGCGAGCGGATCATGCATTGCGCATGTCTAGCAAATTGCCGCCGTTTGGTGCAAACAGCCGAAGGCAGAGGATAGCCTTGCCTTCCCCTGCCCCACGCTTTAGAGGCACCCGCGCCTACAGGAGTGTAGCTCAGCTGGTAGAGCATCGGTCTCCAAAACCGAGTGCCGGGGGTTCGAATCCCTCCACTCCTGCCATTTCCCCCTGCAACTGCAGCGCCATCGCAGCTGATCGGCGCAGCGATCAGCCGGGCTTCGGGAAATTATCGAACAGGGCTTCCGCAAGCTTATCGGCAACCATCTGCGCGGTCCAATGCGCATCGCCCTCGCGCGTTGCCACGTCGGCCCTCCCTTCCCACAGAACGTCGCCCGTCACCCTGTCGCGTATGCGCGCTTCGAGCCGGGTCGAGACCAAGGGGGGCAGCGGCTTGGTCAGGTCGACATTGATCGCCATGCCAAATGCCGTTCCGCGGTTGCCAACTTCCACCGCAGTCTCTCCGCTGACCGGGCCACGCCGGCGTTCAGCAGGCTCAATCTGGGTGCGTGTGACATGCAATTCGGCGAGTTGCCCCGCCTGCGGTTCAGGTTTCGTGGTATCGTAACCGGCGTGGACCAGCTGATCGATCACGGCAGCTTCAAAAGGTGCACGTTCGCTGATGGCGGTGAATTCATCACCGGCCGAATTCGAAGCCACAGCGATGGGTCCATGGCCAAGCTGGGCCGACATGCCTTCGGCGACAAAGCGGCTGACTTCTATCCGGCCCTCATCGCTGCGATGACGGGCTTCGAGCGTGGAGCTGACTGAACGGTTTTGGTAACCGCCGGGCCAGTAACCGCCGCCCATCGGGCCACCCCAGTGACCCGGGCGGGCCAGCGCGGCGCTGCTTGCGCTCAGGAATAGTGTGGCAACTGTCGTGATCAGGATCGCGGGATGTGGCTGTTTGATCATGAAATAGTAGCTCCGCTTTCCCAAGGCCTCTGAAAGCGGAATGGGCATCGACTGATTGATCCTTGATGAACAGCAATGCGCGCGCTGCTGCGCCCGATTACCCCTCGAAACTGTAGTCCGGCAGCGAGACAAAGGCCTTTTTCAACGCCTCGCCCCAACTCGATGAAATCGCGCGAAAATAGGGATCGTCGGCGGTAATCCGTTTCTCGAAGAGCGGCTTGAAGGTGTCCCGTTCGATGACCAGAAGGTCGAGGGGCAGGCCAACCGAAAGATTTGCCTTCAGCGTCGAATCGAAGCTGACCATCAGCAGCTTGACGGCATCCTCGAAGCGCATCGTGCGGTCATAACCGCGCAGGATGATCGGGCGGCCGTATTTGGTCTCACCGATCTGGAAGAATGGCGTGTCGAAGCTCGCCTCGATGAAGTTGCCTTCGGGGTATATCAGAAACAGCCGCGGTTCCATGCCGGCGATCTGTCCGGCGACGATCATCGAAGCGGTGAACTTGCCGGAACTCTCCTCACCGCTTTCCGCGTTTTGCGTTTCGATCGTATCATTGAGCAATTTGCCGACCAGAGTTGCGACCTGGAACATGGTCGGCGCCTCGAGCAGCGAATTGTGACGCTCCGAAGGCGCCTTGTTGCGCTCTTCAAGCTGACTGATCACCGCCTGGGTGGTGGCAAGGTTACCTGACGTCATAAGCGCAATGATACGCTCGCCGGGTTCTTTCCAGTGAGACATCTTGCGAAAGATCGATATATTGTCGACGCCCGAGTTGGTCCGGGTGTCACTCATCAAAACGAGTCCGCGGTCGAGCAGCATGCCAACGCAATAGGTCACGCAAAAATCCCCTCAAACTTCCCGGACTATTGCTCTACCAATTGCTGTTCGACCGCAAGGCTCACTGCCAGCGCACTATCTCCATCGCCATAACTTATCCCCGTTACAGGCGCTGCCTCGCGATAGTCGCAGCCAGTTGCGGCGCGGACATAGCGGGCATCGGCACTGATCCCGTTCGATACATCGAAGGCCACCCAGCCCAGCCCCGCAACATGCGCCTCGGCCCAGCCGTGGCCGGCTTCCTGGTCGATCCGGTCGTCCATCATCAGATAGCCGCTGACATAGCGCGCGGGAATGCCGAGCAACCGGGCCGCGCCGATAAAGATATGCGCGTGATCCTGGCAGACCCCACGGCCTTCTGCCATTGCAGTTTCAGCTGTGGTCTTGGCGTCGGTGTGACCGATCTCGTACTGCACTGCTGCGAGCACGCCGGACGATAGCGCATGCAGCAGCGGCAATGGGCCTTCGCCTTCGGGCTCAAGTTTGGTCACTAGCGCGCGCATTTTCACCCCCGGCCGGGTCAGCTCGGTCTGGCCCAGGAAGTGCCATAGCGGCATATGTCCGGTGTGAGGGCCGATTATGCCGGCGTTGTCCGACGTCGTGACAAGCCCGCTGCAGGCGATGATCAGCTGCCGAGTACCCGGTTCGATCGAGACGAGCGCAGTCTGATTGTTGTGCTGGTCTTCATATTCCGCTTCGCATTTCGCGCCTGCCAGCTCCATCTTCCAGTCGATGACCTGCTGACCGTGCGTGGATTTCGGACGCAGCCGCAGGCGCTGCAGGCCATGCGATGCGGCCTGGCTGAAGCTGTAGGTAGTGGTGTGGCGAATCGCGAGTTGCATCAAGCGGTGAACCTGTAATCGGCGGCGATCTCGCCAGCGATGTCGTTGATCTCGGCGATGATCGCGGTGATCGTCTCGTGCAGGCCGAATTCGAAAATCTGGGCGGTCGAGGTCTGGTGGAGCCGCGATACGGTATCGCGCAGCATTTCATGCGCCGGTGTTTCATGGCCATACTGGCGGGCGAGGCTGGCCATATTGCTGCGCAGCTTTTCAAAACAGAAGGCCAGGCTGCGCGGGAAACGGCCGTCGAGGATCAGAAACTCGGCGATGCCGCGCGCGTCCATGTTGCCGGAATTGAGCCAGCGATAGGCACGCTCGCCCGCGACAGAACGCAGCACGGTTTCCCACTGGGTGTTGTCAAGTGTCGAGCCGACCCAGCTTATCGAGGGCAGCAGCACGTGGTATTTGACATCGAGAATGCGCGCGGTGTTGTCGGCGCGTTCGACGAAAGTGCCAATCCGGGCGAAATTGTAGATTTCATTGCGCAGCATTGTGCCTTCCACGGCTCCACGGACCAGAGTCGACTGCCGCCGGATTGCCGAAAGAACTTCGCCGAGATTGCCCGCCTTGACCGGACGGGCGAGCTGTTCGTGGACCACCATCCAGCTCTCGTTGGTCGCCTCCCATACTTCGCGGGTCAGGGCGGTGCGCACCGAACGGGCATTGCTGCGCGCAGATTCGAACATGGCCCGCACGCTGCCGGGATTGTCACGATCGCCGAGAATGTAATTGGTAACGGTAGGGCCGTTGAAATCGCTGTGTTTGCTCGAATAGGCTGCCGCCTTGCCCATCGTCACCAGCACCGAGCGCCATTCGTCGCGCGCCGCACCCTGGCCCCGCGTCAGCGCAAGCCGGACGCCGGCATCGAGCAATCGTGCGGTGTTCTCCGCGCGCTCAAGATAGCGCATCATCCAGTAGATGCCGTTCGCGGTGCGGCCTAGCACTGGCAACGTCCGGGTTTTACGGAGGGCTTCCGTCTCATTCTTCCAGGACCCAGCTGTCTTTGGTTCCACCGCCTTGCGACGAGTTGACCACCAACGAACCCTGCTTGAGCGCCACCCGGGTCAACCCGCCTGGCGTGATCTCGATGCCGTTCGGCGAAACCAGGACGAACGGGCGCAAATCGACATGGCGCGGAGCAAGGCCCGCCTTGGTGAGAATGGGCACGGTCGATAGCGACAGGGTTGGTTGGGCAATGTAATTGTCTGGTCGGGCGCGCAGCTTCTTGGCGAAGTCCGCGAGTTCCGCTTTGGATGAAGCCGGGCCGATCAGCATGCCATAGCCGCCCGATCCGTGAACTTCCTTGACGACCAGTTCGGCAAGATTGTCGAGGACATAGCCGAGGGCGTCGCTCTCGGAACAGCGCCAGGTCTGGACGTTGCCAAGTATCGGCTTCTCGCCCGTGTAGAATTCGATGATCTCGGGCATGAAGCTGTAGATCGCCTTGTCATCGGCGATGCCGGTGCCCGGCGCATTGGCGATAGTGATGCCGCCGGCCCGATAGATATCCATCAGGCCGGAAACGCCCAGCACCGAGCTGGGATTGAAGGTGAGCGGATCGAGATATTCGTCATCGACGCGGCGATAGAGCACGTCGATCGGCTGGAACCCGCAAGTTGTGCGCATGGCGATGCGGCCATCGACGACGCGCAGATCGCTTCCTTCGACCAGCTCCGCGCCCATCTGGTCGGCGAGGAAGGCATGTTCGAAATAGGCCGAATTGTAGATGCCAGGCGTCAGCACTGCGACAACTGGTCGATCAGTGGCGGCGGGCGGAGCGCAGGCGGCGAGGCTGCGCGCAAGGCGGCGTGGATAGTCCGAGACCGGGCGAACCGGAATGCGCGTGAACAGCTCGGGGAACATCGCCATCATGGTTTCGCGGTTCTCGAGCATGTATGAGACGCCCGATGGCGTCCGGGCGTTGTCTTCGAGCACCAGGAAATCGTCGGGCCCGGTGCGCACCAGATCGACTCCGACGATATGGGTGTAGATGCCGCCCGGTGGCTCGAACCCCACCATCTGCGGCAGGAAAGCCACGTTGCGGCTGATCATCTGCTCGGGCAACCGGCCAGCGCGGACGATTTCCTGGCGATGATAGATGTCGTGAATGAAGGCGTTGAGCGCGCGCACCCGCTGGGCAATGCCGCGCTCAAGCTTGCGCCATTCGGCCGCAGTGACGATCCGCGGAATGACATCGAAGGGGATCAGCCGCTCTTCGCCATCATTGGCGCCATAGACATTGAAAGTGATGCCGGTGCGGCGAAAAAACCGTTCTGCCTCATCGCTCTGCCGGCGTAGCCAGCTGAGCTCCTGCGCGCAAAGCCACTCGTCATAATTCCGGTAAGCCCCACGCGCTGACCCATCAGCGGCGTGCATCTCATCGAATTTCATGTACGAATCGCCCTGCATCGCACCTCCAATATGATGGATTGATGACGCAACTGTGATCGCTTGCCAAGCCGGCAATGCTGCACTTGCGAAATAATCCACGTCTGAACATCTGCAACTCCGCTTGCCTCAGCGATTACGGCGGCTAGGAGATCGCACGAGGCGACAGGTGGATCGGGCTTATGGCAGTTACAACAAGATCGGACTGGAGCGCTTTTCTTGGGCCTGCCGGTCGCCGCGAGGGGCTCTGGCTGGCAATAGTGCTGGCGCTACTGGCTTGCCTGCCGGTGCTCGTTGCTGCGCGTCCGCAAATGACGGACTATCCCTCGCATCTGGCGCGGTATTACATCATGCTGGACCAAGGTCACAGTGCCTGGTTGGCCCGCTATTATGATTTCACCTGGCGCTGGTCGGGCAATCTTGGGGTAGATCTGCTGATCTGGCCTTTGGCCAAGCTGTTCGGACTGGAGCCAGCAGCGCGCCTGATTACCGGCTTAGTGCCGCCGCTGACCGGTCTTGCCATGATTACGGTCGAATGGACGCTGCGCCGCCGGATCGGAGTGGGCACGATGCTGGCCTTTGTCACCATCTGGTCTCCGGCGCTGATCATGGGCCTGCTCAATTTCTCACTTGCACTAGCGCTTGCCCTTTTTGCTTTTGCGGGGTGGGTGCGGCTGGAAGGCTGGCGCTGGCGCGCATTGGTATTTGTGCCGATCGGGGGCCTTGTATGGCTGTGCCATCTCGCGGGGTGGGGCGTGCTCGGGTTGCTGGTGCTGGGTTACGAGTGGCACCGGCGGCCGGGCCTTCGCGCGCTGATAATGCCGTGGCCGCTGGCCTTTCCCGCGCTGGGCTTTCTGAGCGGCGGCGGTCCCGCGGGCATGCTCGCCTATGGGCAGAAGGTGGCGAACTACAAGATGTCGATCTGGTTCATCGCGCTGCGCGACCAGATCTGGAAGCTTGACATCGATACGCTTGGCTTCCTGATAATTGCCTGCGTCGCGGCGGCAGCGTTGCGCCGGTTCGACGGACGGCTCGGCTGGGCGGCACTCATGTTCGCGCTGCTATCGCTCGCCCTGCCGCGCCACCTCGGCGGCGGCGATTATACAGATTACCGGCTGATCGCGGTGGCGCTGACCGTGGGTTGCCTCGCTATCAACTGGTCTCCGCCGCGCCTTATACTGTGGCTCGCGCCGCTCCTTTATCTTGTCAGGCTCGGCCTGACCACGTCGGTCTGGTATGCGGATTCGCGCGAGGTCGAAACGATGCTGCACGCGCTCGATCACGTGCCGCGCGGCGCACATATCGCGGCGGCGGTGGTGATGGAAAGGTCGGACTGGGCAATCGACACCTTCCAGCACGTGCCGAGCTACGCCACGATCCGCCGCGATGCGCTGGTAAACACCCATTTTGCCGAACCCGGCGTCCACATGCTGCGCCTTCGCGAAGGTGGCGCTGAATTCAAGGATCCGAGCCAGCGCATCCAGCGTGCCGCAAACGAACCGGTCGATCTGGCCAATTTCGCCCCGGCGAAAGGGGCCGAATATCTGTGGTATATCGGAGGCGAAGAGCCCGCGACCCTGCCGCCAGGTGCCCAGGTGATCTTCCGGACGCGGCGCAGTCTGATGGCCCGGCTTGCAAAAGCGCCGTCTGCTCGCT
>JBDSSP010000045.1:0-5207 GCA_039928735.1 Novosphingobium sp.
TGATGCTGCTGTGCGCGCTCACCCTGCCGCCGGAACGCCGCGCCGGGCTGATCGGCATTGCTCCGGCGCCGGATTTTACCGACTGGGGCTATTCCGACGCGGATCGGGCCAGGCTCGCAGCGGGCGACGTGGTCTATGAACCCAATGCCTATGGCCCCGAGCCAACGCCGACATATCCTGCGCTCTGGGCCGATGGCCAACAACTGCTGCTGCTGGACCGGCCGATTGCACTGGATTGCCCGGTTCGGCTGCTGCACGGTCAGGCCGATCCGGACGTGCCGCATGACATCTCGCTCCGCCTCGCCGCGGCGCTTCATTCAGCCGACGTGCAGGTCACGCTGATCAAGGACGGCGACCACCGCCTTTCGCGTGCCTGCGACATTGCGCTGATCCTGCGCGCGGTCGCAGAGCTGGCCGGGGCGGCGTAACGGAGTCCGTCGATGTCCCTGTTTCTTGCCGTGCTTGCTCAAGTCGGGCCGTTTACCAACCAACCGGCCACGCCGCCGCTGCGTCCGCCAGCCGAAGGGCGGCTGCGTGCGGCACCTGCCGCCGCACCCGCCCCGCCTGCATCGCGCAGCCGGCTCGACTATTGCCTTGATGGCGCCACGAACACGCCGGTCGATGCCATCGACGATGCCGAGAACTGGCGCGATGCAGTTCAGGGGTCGGCGAAGGCCGAGCCGGATCTTTGCTTGGGTTCGGCCCATGCTCGGCTCGAACATTGGGACGAAGCCGAGGCGGCCTTCCTTGCCGGGCGGGACAGTTCTGCCGAAACCGGCCGCCAGTTGCGGGCAAAGCTCGGCGCCATGGCGGGCAATGCCGCGTTGGCGCAAGGCGCATGGGAGCGCGCGCTGGCGCCGCTCGACATGGCGCTTAGCGATGCAAAGGTGGCCGGCGACCTGCGGCTGACGGGCGAAGTGCAGATTGACCGCGCCCGGGCGCTGGTTGCGCTGAAACGCGAGGCGGAGGCCAGCCAGGCGCTGGTCGAAGCGCGCACTTCGGCGGCTGATAATTCGTTCGCCTGGCTGCTCTCCGCCACCCTGTCGCGGCGGCAGGGCAAGCTCGCCGCAGCGCAGGCGCAGATTGCCACCGCGGCGCAGCTCGCGCCCCGCGATCCCGAAATCGGGCTGGAAGCGGGCGTCATCGCGATGCTGGCGGGCAACGAGGCAGCCGCGCGCAAAAGCTGGCAATCGGCGATCGACACTGCGCCTGCCAGCGAAGCGGCGGCGACTGCCAAGGGTTATCTTGCGCAATTGGGTGAGGCACCGCAAAGTAAACCATGAGTTTCAGGCCATGATCCCGCTTTCCGTCCTCGATCTGGTCCCCGTGCGTGAGGGCGGCACCACCGGCCAAGCACTCGCCGAATCGGCCATGCTGGCGCGGGCTGCGGAAGCAGCGGGCTATAAACGCTATTGGGTGGCCGAGCATCACGGCATGGAAGGCCTCGCGGGCGGCGCCACGTCGGTGGTGCTGGCGCATATCGGCAATGCCACCAGCACGATCCGCATCGGCGCGGGCGGGATCATGCTGCCCAACCACAATCCCTACGTTATCGCCGAACAGTTCGGCACGCTCGACGCGCTGTTTCCCGGCCGCATTGACCTTGGTCTTGGCCGGGCGCCCGGCGCGGATCAGCGCATCGCCCAGGCCTTGCGCAAGGACCTGATGCGCGCCGCCGAGACTTTTCCCAACGATGTCGCCGAATTGCAGGCGCGCTTTGCCGGCACACCGCCGATGCCGATCATTGCGGGGCCAGCCGTGGGCGCGGACATCGAAATGTGGATCCTGGGCTCCAGCCTCTATGGCGCGCAGCTCGCAGCGCATCTCGGCCTGCCCTATGCCTTCGCCTCGCATTTTGCCCCGGCGCTGCTCGATCAGGCATTGCAGGTTTACCGCGACATGTTCCGGCCCTCCGACGTGCTGGACAAACCGCATGTGATGACCGCGATGTCGGTGATCGCCGCCGAGACCGACGGTGAGGCGGCGCTGCTCGCCACATCGATGGAGCAAAGCTTTGCCGCGCTTCGCACCGGCAGTTCGGGCAGGCTCAAGCCTCCTGTCCCGGGCTACCGCGAGACGATGCCGCCCGAGGCAGTCGCGATGATGCAGAACATGCGCGCGGTGAGCGCCATCGGCTCGGTCAGCACTGTTCGCGAAGCCATACTCCACTTCATCGAGCGCACCCAAACTGATGAACTGATGATCGCCGGATCGATCTGGGACCCGGCGGCGCGCTGCCGTTCGCTGGAACTGACCATGCAGGCCATTTCCTGATTCGCCCTTGCCCGTCCTTGCCCGCTGGCCAGTCAGCCATATATCAGACGATAGGCCTTACCGAAAAACGGGGCGAGGAGAGAGGCAAGCGATGAGCCAGGTCAAGTCTGACGCCCTCGCATTGGCGATCTCCCGGCACCTCTCGGCGTCCTTGCTGCCTGGCGACGTAGCCCTTTCCCGCACCGAACTCGCCGAGGCAGCATGCTTCATGCGCAAGACCGCGGCCCGGCGCCGGAACGGCAGGGCCGCGATCGCCATAGAAACTGTCCCCGGAGCGGTAGGCGAGCGGTTGATGCGGATCGCCGTGGTCGGCGACGATATGCCGTTCATCGTCGATTCGCTCGCCGCAGCGATTGCCGAGCGGGGCCTGTGCATCGACCGGCTGCTGCACCCGGTGGTGCCAGTTCGCCGGGACGCCGAGGGTGTGCTTACGGAAATTCCGGGACGCGCTGCCAAAGCCGACAAGCGCGAATCGATGGTCTATATCGAGACCGCCCGCGCCGATGCCCGAACCCGCGTCGAACTGCGCGCCGCTCTCGATTCGGCCATGGCGGATGTGCGCGCTGCCGTGGGCGATTGGGCGGCCATGCGCGAGGCGCTGGAACGCGATGCGGACGATCTCGCCAGTGCGGCGGCGGACAGCGAGGGCGCTGAACTGCTGCGCTGGCTGCATGACGGCATGCTGACCCAGCTCGGCCATGTCGAACGTGCGCGCGCTGGCAGCCAGAGCCGGGCGCTCGGCATTTGCCGCAAAGGCCATCCCCCGCTGCTTGCCGAGGCCAGCTATAGCCGCGCTTTCGCGTGGTTTGGCAAAGAGCCAAAGCACGCTGCCAGATTGGCGCCACTGATCGTCAAGGCCAATCTGATCAGCGAGGTCCATCGCCGCGTGCCGCTCGATCTGCTCATCGTGCCCAAACTGGAGCGGGGCCGGGTGACAGCGCTGTCGATCCATGCCGGCATCTGGACCAGTGCTGCGCTCGCCGCCCCGCCGAGCGAGGTGCCGCGGCTGCGCGCCGGGCTGGCAGCGCTGGCCGACAAGCTTGGTTTCGTCCCCGGTAGCCACGACGGCAAGGCGCTGGTCCATGCCCTCACCGCCCTGCCGCACGATCTGCTCATCGGTTTCGACAGTGCCGATCTTGAACGGGTCGCGACCGCGATGATCAGCCTGGTCGACCGGCCGCGCTCCAAGCTGTTGCTGGTGCCTGCCCCGCTTGAGCGGCACCTGTTCGCCTTCGTCTGGCTGCCGCGCGATTCGGTTTCAACGACAGTGCGGCAACTGGTGGCTGCCATGCTGGAGAGCGCGATGCGGGGACGAGTGCTTGACTGGAGCCTCGAAGTCGAAGGCGGCAATCTCGCGCTGCTGCGCTTCGTCATCGATGTCCGCGACGGGTCGGGCACGCCCGACGAGGCTGCGCTCGACCGGCAGCTGCAAATCCTTCTGCGCGGCTGGTCTGAAGCAGTGGAAGCCGAACTTGCGCATGGCGACGAGCCTGGGCGCGCGGCGGCGCTGGCCGCGCGCTATGCAGATGCCTTCCCGCTCGCCTATCGCAGCACCTACGGGCCCGCCGACGCGGCATCGGACATTGCCAGGCTGCGGCATCTGACGGGCAGCGAAGCCACGTCGAACATCGCCGCGCCCCGCCGCGACGCACGGCTGCACCTTATGGCGGGCGACCCGCTGAACCGGATTAGACTCAAGATTTACGAGGACAGCGGCAACCTGACCTTGTCGGATGCAGTGCCGGCGCTCGAAAACTTCGGCTTCTCCGTGATCGAAAATGTCTCGACGACGCTCGATGCGGGGCGGCTTGGCGGAGTCGACGATTTCCTGCTGGCCCTCCCCGACGGCAGCACCGCCGACGATTTGCTCGCCCGTGCCGCTGCGATCGAGACTGCAATTGCCGCGGTGCTCAACGCCGCCGCCGAGGATGACCCGTTCAACCGGCTTATCCTCACCAATCGCCTCTCTGCCCGCGAGGCGGACTGGCTGCGCGGCTGGTATCGCTATCTGCGTCAGGCCGGCTTGCACTTCGGCATCCCGACCGTAGTCGAGGCGCTGCAGAATGCGCCGCAAGTGACGCGCGGCGTGCTCAACCTGTTCATCGCCCGCCATGATCCGCAGTTCGGGCAGGACCGGGCCAGGGCCGAACTCGCCGCCCAGAACGCGATCAGCCAAGGCCTTGGCCAGGTCGCCGCGATCAATGACGACCGGCTGCTGCGCCAGTACCATGCGCTGGTCGAAGCCATGTTGCGCACCAATGCCTTCCTCAAACGGGGTGAGGCAGCGCTCGCTTTCAAGCTCGATTCCGCGCTGGTCCCGGGCCTGCCCAAGCCGGTGCCCTGGCGCGAGATTTTCGTCTATTCACCGCAGGTCGAAGGCATCCACCTGCGCGCCGGACCGGTCGCACGCGGCGGCCTGCGCTGGTCCGACCGGCGCGACGATTTCCGCACCGAAGTGCTTGGGCTGATGAAGGCGCAGCGGGTCAAAAACGCGGTGATCGTGCCGACCGGGGCGAAAGGCGGCTTCTATCCCAAGCGGCTTCCCGACCCTTCAAAGGACCGCGATGGCTGGCTCGCCGAAGGTAAAGCGAGCTACCAAACCTTTGTGCGCGCGTTGCTGTCGCTGACCGACAATATTGTCGGCGGCAAGGTGGTCCATCCCAAGGGCATGGTTATACGCGACGGTGACGACCCATATTTCGTCGTCGCGGCAGACAAAGGCACGGCGACCTATTCAGACACCGCCAATGCCATTGCCGCCGAGGCCGGTTTCTGGCTTGACGACGCCTTCGCCAGTGGCGGCTCGAAAGGCTATGACCACAAGGCGATGGGCATCACCGCGCGCGGTGCCTGGCTGTCAGTCCAGCGACATTTCCTCGAACTGGGCACCGACGTGCAAGCCGATGCAGTTCGCGTGGCCGGATGTGGCGACA
>JBDSSP010000046.1:0-4690 GCA_039928735.1 Novosphingobium sp.
GACGACGATGCCGCGGCCCGCTGGCTCGCCGCCCCCAACCTCGATCTGGAAGCGGCCCCTGGCGAGCTGATTACCAGCTTTCGCGGTCTCATCACCGTTTGCGACTATGTGGACAGCTTCCGCGCTCGCGTCTGAGCTCACCGCCTATGCCGGCACGGTATGGCGGGTGGTCGAGGCGCAGCACCGGATATCGACGAGCCGGCTTGGCTCAAGCCTGGCCGAACAGCACCAGCTTGAAGCACTGGCAGAAGCGGTCAAGCCGCCGCTTCCCGCAGCCGCGCTGGGCCTCCATTACCTGCTCGCTTCGCCCTTCCGTTATGGCCATGCCCAGGCGAGCCGGTTCCGCCGCGCGCGTGAGCGACCTGGCATCTTCTATGCCAGCGAGGCCGAGGCGACCGCGATTGCCGAAGCGGCCTACTGGCGGCTCAGGTTCTTCACCCGCTCGCCGGGCTTCGTGCCGCCGGCGACCACCGCTGAGCATTCGAGCTTCTCGGTGAATATCGAGGCGCCGCGCGCACTGGACCTTACCAAACCGCCATTCGATGCGAGCCAGGCGCGCTGGACCGACCCGCAGGACTATACTGCCTGTCAGGATTTTGCCCGCGAGGCGCGGATCGCCGATGTCCAGCTGATCAGGACGCTCTCGGTGCGGGCGCCGGGAGGCAGCTGCAATGTGGTGGTGCTCGACCCCGCGGCCTTTGCCGCCCGCGTTCCAAAGCCCGGCAAGACCTGGCACCTGCGCTTCGAGGAGGGGCAGCTGGTGGCGCTGGCTGCCTTCCCCTCGCATCAGCGCTTTGCGTTCACCGCAGCCGGATTTGGCCTGTGACGCGGGTGTAATTGGGCAGACTGACCGGATTTTTGCCGCTGGGCTGGGGCTCCGGCTTGCCTCCTGACGATAATGCCAAAGCGATCCGCTCGCGAGAGAGGCCCTGCGCCGGGAGCCGAAGCAAGCGCAACCCGCTTCGGGCGGCCCCCGTGTTGCCCGGCCGCAGATGGCCGGGCTGCCCGCGCCAGGGCTCGCCCTTCGGGGTTTCCCCTCCAGCTTCGCGTGTCGGGTGCGCTTCCTCCTGCCCCCGGCGCTGACGGGCTCTCGTCGGCGGACCCGCTGCCGGCTGTCACACTATCAGGAGGACTTCCCATGCGCAGCAGCTTTGCCGAGCAACTGGACCGGCTCGATCTTGCCGGACTTACCATCACCGCGAACCCCCTATTGCCCACCGACCTGCCTTGCGACGAGGCAGTGACGCAGACGCTAGCCGGGGTCTGGAGCGATCTTTTCGCGCTGTTTACCGATACTGCCCTCGAAGCCGATGCCGAGGATCTGGCCTGGGGCTTCGTCAATCTCTTCCACCGCGCTGCCACCCGCAAATCCGAAAGTGTCGACCGGGCAACCGATGAGATCCGCTATCTTCTCGCCGGTGCCGATGGTTCGGAGATCCACACCGCGCAGCTGGAAACCCAGATCGAACGCGCACAGGGTTCGGAGTGCTCGATGCTGGCATTGGAAGCCATGCGCGAGGTTGCGGCAGCGCTCTATCTCAATGAGACCGGCTCGTCCTGGCGTCCTGTGTCGAGCTCGCGCCTCAGCCACGGCGCCATGCTCACCTCGGCGGTGGTCGATGGCCGCAGCTTCCTGCGCGCCAGGGCAACATCAAAACGCCGTGCCGCCATGCCTGAAGGCACGCCGGTGATCTTTGCTGGCGGCCGCATGACGCCGACCAGCGAGGCTGAAGCTCTGGCTTTCGCTACCAGCATCTGGGACACGCTCGACAAGGTTCATGCCCGGGTTCCCGAAATGCTGCTGGTGCACGGCGGCGATACCAAGGGCTGCGACCGGCTTGCGGCCTCCTGGGCCGAGCGCCGCGAGGTTCCCCAGCTGTCCTTCGCGCTCGACCGCCGTTTGGGTGCCCGCGCCGGGTTCAAGCGCAACGAGCAGATGCTCAGCCTCGATCCGCGCTACGTCGTGGCCTTCCCCGGCAATGGCGTCCACGAACGCCTGGTCATCGATGCCAAGGCCAAGCGCATCACGGTGGTCGATCGCCGCGGTCCAGGCGGAACCAACCCGAAGTCGCAAATGCCCAACAGCTTCGAATGAGTCTTTCGCGCCAGCGCCCGTGGCGGGGTGCTGGCGAGCGTGATCTCTTGCTGAACCCAAGAAAATGGGCCGGTACGTTACCGGGCCGGCCCTGGAAAAGGCTGGAGAGGATGCCTGAAAGGCACCTGAAGAATGAGCCGGACACGGGTATTTTGCAAGTGCGAAAACCGTAAGGCCGATTGCCGCAGGTGCATGTTCCATTGGCGCCAGCGCCCTTCTCAGGGTGCTGGCGCATGTCCTGCCAGAGGGGAGGCAGCCTTGGGAACGGGCGACCGGAGAAGGCGCAGGCTGCCGGCCGCCAATTCCCGGAAAGAAAAATCACATGACCGAGACCCAAGACTGGGCGGCGAAGTATTATGCCGAGCAGGCCGCACGCAAGGTGGCGGCTGCCGCCATGTTCGAGCGCAACAAGGCTGCGATCATTCCGGCGCTGGCTGCCATCGGCATCAGTTCGGTCGAACTTGCCTATGATGGCATGGGCGACAGCGGATGCGTCGAAGCGCCGAGCTATTACGGCCCCGAAGGTACCCCGCATGATGACCCCGAAACCCCGATCGAACTCGATGAATTCAAGGATAGAACCTGCGAAGTGGTCCGCAAGGTCAAGCCGCTCAGCGATGCCTTGGCTGACCTTGCCTGCGAGGCACTGGAAATCCATCATCCGGGCTGGGAGATCAACGAAGGCGCCTTCGGCACCTTCCGCGTCGATGTTGCCGAAAACACGATGGTCCTGTGCTGCAGTGTACGGACCGCCGAATATTTCGAAGACGAAATCGCAGGAGATGCATGATGTCCCACTGCTATTATCACGCGCTGTCTTCGGTGCGCAAATGGGGCGGAGAGGTCGGCGATTACCTGCCGCTTCACCAGTGGTTCGACCAGTCGAAAGCAATAATCGCCGATCCCCGCCACCGTGCCTTGCGGCATCATGCCGAGGGCATTTTCATGCTCGAGGCGCTGTTCGGCGAAACGATAGTCAATAGCGCGGACCGCGTCGTCCCGGTGCGCCTGGTCGGTGAACTCCATGTGCTCGAAGACCTTGGCACCATCCCGTCCTTTGCGGATTGGGCGCGGCTTATCGAACCCAGGCCCTGGATGATGCGCGGGGCGGCAGACCTTGCGGTGCACGAGGGACGCAAGTCGATGGGGCTCGTGACCGTGGGGGAGGCGCTCGTCGAAGCCGGTCTTGACCATTCCCGATTGGCCCAAGCGGCCAAAGCCCGATCAAGCGATGGGGGTGAAATGCCGGGGGAGCGCGCTGCGGCCTGAGCAAGGGCAGGGCGGATGAACATCGGTGGCGGGGTCAATTCACCCATATGCCTGCGGACCATCCCCGCGTGCTTGCGAACCCTCGATGAGGCAGCCGTGTCCGCCTCGCAACCCGCTTCAGGTCCGGCCGTGTTGCCGTTCGCTAGCGCGCCCGGCTGCCCGCACCACCCGAACCTTACGGGGTTTCCCTGCGGCTGCGCCTCCGGTGCGCAGGCGTCCCCGTCCGCCTCCTTGCGGGGTTCGTCGCCGGGATGGTTCCGGCAGGCACATCAGGAGAAGACCCATGACCAACATCGTACTCATCGTCGGACGCCTTGCCCGCGATCCCGAGACCCGCGAAACCAGCAGCGGCACCACCATCACCTCGATCTCGGTTGTCACCGACCGGCCAGCCCGGAACAAGGATGGCAAGACTTACAAGGACGAGAATGGCTATACCGCCAAGGACAGCGAGTTCCACCGGGTGACCTGCTTCAACGGCCTCGGCAAGTCGGTCAGCCAGTTCTGCACCAAGGGCCAGATGGTCTCGGTGAAGGGCCGCATCCACTATACGCAGTGGGAAGACAAGGAAGGCGTCAAGCGCTACGGCTGCGAAATTCTCGCCGACGAAGTCAACTTCCTCACCAAGGGCCGCAGTGCCAGCAACGAGGGCGCTGACGACATCGACGACTGAGAACAGTTGCCTCACCCGCACAACATGGCCCCGGCAGTCACCTGCCGGGGCCTCTTTTTTACTGTCCGGCGATTGCTAACGGCGCACCGCTTGGCAAGGCCGATCAGGCCGACAGGCGTTCCAGCGCTGGCTTGACGCCAAGCCGGATCGCGGCCTTGAGCAATGCCTTGAGTTCGCCTGGCTCGAGCACCTCAGCGCCGCAACTCAGCAGCAATTGCCCGAGTTCAGTGGCTGCCTGTTGCCGCAATTCGGCTTCACGCCGGTCGAGGTCCTGCCGTTGGGTATTGAGTTTGCGCAAGGCGCCCATCGCACTTGCCTTTGCCTTGGTCATGACTGGTCCTTTCCGCCCCCGATGACCCTCCACGCGGGGCATTTCGCAGGAGGGCAGGGGTGTAGGAAAGTGAAAAGTGAGCAAGGCGCGGGTGGGGCAACCACGACTGACCATCTGCACGCTTAGGATATTATCTCTCTCACGTGCCTTTCAGTGTGATGCGGCCCGGTCGCCCGCGTCAAGGACGACAGGGCCCCACCATTTTTCCTGGCTGAGGGGACTGCGCGCGGCACTGGGCCCAGCGCGTCGCCAGAAAAAATCGTTGCCCCCATCGCCGCTGGCGCGGCCGCGCTGAAGCGCGGTCCCTGACCCGGACGACCGG
>JBDSSP010000047.1:0-8878 GCA_039928735.1 Novosphingobium sp.
AGGCGTGCATACAGCTGATCGGCAAAGGCCGCGCGCAAAGGCAGGTTCTCGTCTGCATCGCTGTCAAGGAAATGCCGGTCCATCGTGGCGGCTCCATCGAGGAATTCCGCAAAGCCCTCCCAGCCAAGCGCCAGTGCCACCGGAAAGCCGATCGACGACCACAGCGAATATCGCCCACCGACGCTCTCCTGAAACGGCAGGACGCGGGTTTCGTCGACGCCCCATTCGACGGCCTTTTCAGGGAAAGCAGTCAAGGCGACAACCCGGCCATAGGCATCATCGACCCCGTTCTCGGTCAGCCAGACCAGCGCCGAGGTCGCGTTGGTCATGGTTTCGGTGGTGGTGAAGGTTTTGGAGGCGACGGCGATCAGGGTTGTTGCTGGGTCGCAGGCAGCGAAGGCCGCTTCCAGCGCGCAGCCATCAATGTTGGAGACGACATGGACATTGACCCCCAAGCTACCCTCTGGCGCCAGGTCGCGGGCCAGCGCATCGACTGCCAGCGCCGGACCCAGCGCCGAGCCGCCGATGCCGATGTGGATCAGATGCCTGATCTCGCCCAGTGCTCCGCCGTGAATCGCCTCGACGAGCGCACGCATCCGCGCGTGCAGCGCCGCCGCCTCCTCGACACTGGTCTCGCGCCCAACGCCGCGTTGGGCGGTATGCTCGGCGGCGCGGTGTTCGGTGACGTTGACTATCTCGCCCGCAAACAGAGCATCGCGCCTTGCGGCAAACCCGGCGGACTTGGCCAGAACCTGAAACTGGGAGAGATGGGCTGCATCCAGGTGGGTTTTCGACCAGTCAAACAGCACGCCCGATCCATCTGGCAGGTCCAGCCGCGCCGAAAGGCTGGCAAGGCGATCGGGGTCGGCAGCAAACAGCTCCGTCAGTCGGGGCCTGGGCAATGCCTCAAGGCTCTGCCACGTCGCTGCCATTGCACTGTTCATGAGCCATATTCCATTTGCTGCACCGCATCATTATGCCTGCCCGCACTCGCCAGGCCAAGCGACAATGCTTGACGAACCGCACTGCTGCCAACATGAACTGCGCGATGAGCGAAATCCAACCTGCAGACAGCCCCGAAGCGCCTTCTTCTCCCGCCAAGCCGCAGAAGAAGGAAGAGAATTTCTTTGTTTTCCTGATCAAGCTGGTGCTGATCGTCGCGGTGTTCCGCAGCTTCGTCTTCTCACCGTTCAACATCCCCAGCGAATCGATGCTGCCCAATCTGGTCAATGGCGACTATCTGCTCGCAGCCAAATGGCCCTATGGCTATTCTTCTTATTCGCTGCCGTTCAGCGCGCCGCTGCTGCCCAGCCGCATCCTGGCGCACCAGCCCCAGCCGGGCGACATTGCCATATTCAAGGCTCCACCTGACAACCAGACTGACTACATCAAGCGAGTGATCGGGGTTCCGGGAGATCAGGTCCAGATGATTGGCGGCCAGCTTTATCTCAACGGCAAGGCCGTGCCAAAGGTCAAGGTCGCCGATTTCGAAGTGGTGGTGACACCAAACACACATTGCTTCCTGCCGGAGTTCGAAGCGAGAAATGCCGCAGGAGATGAAGTCTGCCACTATCCTCGGTTTCGCGAGACCCTGCCGAACGGCAAGAGCTATTTCGTGCTCGACCTCACCCAGACCCCGCAGGACGATACCCCGCCTTTCGTCGTGCCTGAAGGCCATCTGTTCATGATGGGCGACAACCGTGACAATTCGATGGACAGCCGCTTCCCGGCTATCGAGGGGCAAGGCATCGGTCTCGTGCCACAGGAAAACCTGGTCGGGCGGGCCACGATCATGATGTTTTCGACTGATGGCGCGGCCGAGTGGATCAAGCCCTGGACCTGGTTCAGCGCTGCGCGCTGGCACCGGATCGGCACGACTTTCTAGAGGCATGTTCGAAGACAACACCAAAACCTATCTCCGCGAACTGGCCGGGCTTGCGCTGAATGACGAAGCCCTGTGGCTGGAAGCTCTGACTCACGGCAGCACCGGCAACGCGCGCACATATGAACGGCTTGAATTTCTCGGTGACCGCGTGCTCGGCCTCGTCATTGCCGAATGGCTGCATGCGTTGGGCACCGGCAATGAAGGCAAGCTCTCACAGCGGCTGAATGCTTTGGTCAGCCGGACGATGTGCGCCGGGATTGCCCGCAAACTTGGCCTTGGAGCCTATATTCGGCTCGGCAAGCAGGCCAGCGACGATGGCGCGCGTGACAGCGACAATGTGCTGGGCGACGTGATGGAGGCGCTGATCGGCGCCTGTTTCGTGACGGAGGGGTATGACGCCGCCCGCGCCATGGTTCGCCGCCTGTGGGCCGAAGCTGTCACCGGTCATGTCGGCAGCGCGAAGCACCCGAAGAGCGAATTGCAGGAATGGGCGGCGATGAACAAACGCAAGGTGCCGCAATATCGCATACTCGACCGCTCTGGCCCCGACCACGCCGCGCGCTTCACCGTCGAAGTCAGCGTGTCTGGCCTCGGCGAGGCACGGGGCCATGGTTCGAGCAAACAGGATGCCGAAACTGCCGCTGCGGCGGCCTTCATCGAGACCCACACATGACTCAACCGAAATGACACACTTCAAATGACACTATCCAGATGACCCAGCACTGCGGCCTCGTTGCCGTCCTCGGCGCGCCCAATGCCGGCAAATCGACTCTGGTCAACGCGCTGGTCGGGCAGAAAGTCGCCATCGTTTCAGCCAAGGCGCAGACCACTCGGGCGCGGCTGATGGGGATCGCGCTGCATAAGACAGATGGGGCCGACGAGACACAGATCATCCTTGCCGACACGCCAGGTATCTTCGCGCCCAAACGCCGGCTTGATCGCGCCATGGTCGCCGCCGCATGGGAGGGCGCGAATACGGCCGACGCGATCCTGCTGGTAGTCGATTCCCGCAAGAAGCGGCGCGACTATCTGCAGCCAATCCTTGAATCTTTGGCAAGCCGCCCCGAGCGCAAGATTTTGGTGCTCAACAAGGTCGACGAGACGCCCAAGGAGCCGCTGCTGGTCGCGGCCGAAGAACTGACCCAGGCCGCGCAGTTCGACGAGGTGTTCTTCATCTCGGCCTTGACCGGCGACGGTGTGCCCGAACTCAAGGCGCGGCTTGCCGAGCTGATGCCGGAGGGAGCCTGGCACTATCCGGAGGACCAGGTTTCGGACGCCAGTGAACGCCTCCTCGCCTGCGAGATCACCCGCGAACAGCTCTATCGCCAACTGCACGACGAATTGCCCTATGACAGCGCAGTGCGGCCCGAAAGCTATACCCCGCGCAAGGACGGATCGGTCGAGATCCACCAGCAGATCGTCATCGCCCGCGACAGCCAGAAGGGCATCGTGCTGGGCAAGGGCGGTGCCAAGCTGAAGGCCATCGGCGAGGCGGCACGCAAGGAACTGGCGGAGATCCTGGGGATCAAGGTTCACCTGTTCCTGCACGTCAAGGTCGAGGAAGGCTGGGCCGAGACGCGCGAATTCTATGACGATATCGGGCTGGACTGGGTAAAGTAGGCCGCACAAGTGGATTGATTTTGACATTCGAGTCCCGGTTTCGGCAAGGGAGTGTTCGAATGTCAAAATTATAAAATCCACTAGAACCAATAGTTTCTCTAGTGGTTCTTATGTTTCCGACATGTACCTCTGCTCTATCCGAAAGGGATGCAAATGTCGGAAACGAACCACTAGCTTGCCCGATCCGCGCACAATCGCCATAGGCTGCGCCGAGTCCCCTTCCCCGAAAGGCCCCGCGATGAAAGCCCGACTCTCGTGAAAGTTCGCGTTTCCGTAAGCCTCAAGCCCGGTGTGCTCGATCCGCAAGGCCGCGCGATCCAGCATTCGCTGGAAGGCCTGGGCTTTGCCGGAGTCAAGGATGTCCGCGCGGGTCGACTGATCGAGCTGGACGTTGCCGACGATGTCACCGACGCTGCACTCGACGACATGTGCCGGCAGCTGCTCGCCAACATGGTGATCGAAAATTACCGGATCGAGAAAGAAGCCGCCTGATGTCCTTCCGCGCCGCCGTCGTCACCTTTCCGGGCTCCAACTGCGACCGCGACATGGCGGATGCGCTGGAAAAGGTTTCGGGCGCGGCTCCCCTGCGCGTTTGGCACGGCGACGCCGATCTGCCCGAACGGCTCGATTTCATCGCCCTTCCCGGTGGGTTTTCCTATGGTGACTACCTGCGCAGCGGCGCCATGGCGGCGCGTTCGCCGATTATGCGCGCGGTGATCGCGGCGGCCGGACGCGGCGTGCCCGTGCTGGGCGTGTGCAACGGCTTTCAGGTGCTGACCGAGACGGGCCTGCTTCCCGGTGCGCTAATGCGCAATGCGGGCATCCGCTTTGTCTGCCGCGACGTGGCGCTGGTGGTTGAAAACAACCAGTCGCTGTTCACCGCCGGCTATGAGGCGGGCCAGCACATCCACCTTCCGGTTGCCCACCACGACGGCAACTATTTCGCCGATGTGGCGACGCTTGATCGGATCGAAAGTGAAGGCCGGGTAGCCTTTCGCTATGGCGCGGAAGTTAACGGTTCGGCGCGGGACATTGCCGGGGTACTAAACGAGGCTGGCAACGTGCTGGGCATGATGCCGCATCCCGAGCGCGCCATTGAAGCCGCGCACGGCGGCAGCGATGGGCGCGCGCTGTTCACCAGCGCAGTCAGGGGACTGGTCCAGGCCTGACTGTCAGGCCGCGTTGCTGTCTATTCGCTGCTGATTGGCGCCGCGCGCAAGCAGTTTGTCGCAGTCTTCGACAGTCATCGGGCGGCCGAAATAGTAGCCCTGGATTTTCTTGCAGCCGAGTTGGCGGACAATCGACAGTTCTGCCTCGTTCTCGACTCCCTCGGCAGTCGTCGACATTTCCAGGCTATCCGCCATGGCGACGACAGCTCGGATGATCGCCAGGCTTTCCGGATTGCCCACTGCGGCGCCCTGCACGAAGCTGCGATCGACCTTGATCGTCGAGAACCGCAGGTTGCGGATATAGCCCAGCGAGGAATAGCCAGTGCCGAAATCGTCAAGCGCTACACTGCAGCCCAACGCCATGACCTGCTCGAGCGCGCTGCGCGCATGGGCGGCATCGCGCACAAAAATGCTTTCGGTCACTTCGAGTTCAAGCCGGTTGGCCTGCAAGCCGCTTTGCGACAAGGCACCGACCACGCTGGCAATGAAATTGCCGTCGAGCAACTGTTCGCCCGAGACATTGACCGCCACCTTGAGGTGCGACGGCCACAGCGCCGCCTGGCGGCAAGCCTCGCGCAAAACCCATTCGCCGATCGGCACGATCAGCCGGGTGTCTTCGGCCAGCGGAATGAATTTGACCGGGCTGACAAAGCCGTGTTCTTCGCTCTGCCAGCGGATCAGCGCCTCGAAACTAACGAGACTTTCGCTCTTGGCGTTTACCACGGGCTGATAGTGCAGCACAAATTCGTTGCGTTCGAGCGCACGGCGCAAGGAGAACTCGAGCTTGCGGCGCTCTTCGGCATGGGCGTGGAGCGAGGGCTCATAGTTGAAGTGTACCCCGCCGCCCTCGTCCTTGGAACGATAGAGCGCAAGATCCGCGTTGCGCATCAGGGTTTCCACCGTCGAGCCGTCGCGCGGGCCAATTGCCGATCCGACAGAGGCACCGACATAGAGCGTGTGATGATCGACTTCATAGGGTTCCGACAACCGGTCGATGACTCGCTGAGCGACCTGTTCGACGCGGCCAAGATCGGAAGCATCGCGGATCACAATGGCGAATTCGTCACCGCCTAGGCGGCCGCACAATTCGTTTTCGGTGATCTGTTCGCGCAAGCGTTCGGATACCCGCGCCAGAAGCTTGTCGCCGATAAGATGGCCGAGCGTATCGTTGACAGCCTTGAAGCGGTCGAGGTCAATCATCAGGAAGGCGCAGCGCGTGCGCCACTGATCGGCATAGCGCATGGCCTCGCCCATCGCCTCGGTCAGCATCATCCTGTTGGGCAGGCCAGTCAAAGTATCATAGCGCGCGAGATAGGCGATCTTGTCGCTGCTCTCGCGCTGCTGGGTAACGTCTGAGCCGACCCCGCGGAACCCGTCGAAGTTGCCGTTTTCGTCCAGCTTTGGGGTGCCCGAAAGCTCCCACCAACGCAGGTTTCCGTTGATCGAGACACGCACCAGGAGGTTCGAAAAGCTCTCGCGGCGCTTGATCCGTTCGGCCAGATCATGCAGGCTGGATGGGAACTGCCCGGTTTCCCAGGCCTCGCCTGCGATCAGCTGGATGAATGACTTGCCGTCAATCTCGGTGATGTCCCGGCTCAGCGCAAAGGCGAAACGCGGCGAAACCGCACGGACCCGGCGCGCGGTGTCGATTTGCCACAACCAGTCGGCTTCGCCCTCTTCCTCGAACTCGCGGAGCAGCAGCGAAACCACCTCGTTGGTCTCCGCGACACCGGCCTCGGCAATCTTCGTGACCATATAGTTGCGGGCACTGATCATCGTGCCGATCATCAAGGTGCCGCAGAAGACCGCAGACACCAGCGCCATTTCAATCGGGCCATAGAGCACGAAGCCCGTCGTAGCCGCCCCGCCAATGATCGCGGAGGACAGAAAATTGCCCAGGGGAACGGAGGGCATAGCGATGACCGAGCAGGCGAGCAGCATAGCGACCACCGACCACATTTCCAGCCTGCCGCCGGTATCGAGATAGCCGCCTGCCAAGGCAAGCGGGGCAACCCAAACCAGTGCGCTGCAGATTGAGCTGATCGTATGCCGGTTGATTTCCGCCTTGCTGATGTTGCGATGGTCGGCATCTGCCAAGCTGCGATCGCACCGCGTCGCCTGCACCATCGCAGCAACAAGGGCAACGGGCCAGGCGACTAGCCAGAAGGTGTCAACCTTGGCGATCAGCAGGAGCAGCGCCACCGCTCCCGAGATCCCATGAACCGCAATCCGCGCTATCGAGGCCTTGGCCAAACTGGCGTACTGCAACCCGCGCAGCTGCGCCCAGTCCCCCTCCTTGGGATCCGACAAGCCCAGCACAGCCAGCCAAGGTAGCCGCTTGGGCAGCAGAGACATGGAATTTTTGACGCGTTTCACCCGCCGGTCTTAGGACCAATCTGGTTATCAGCGCGTAAATTGCCTGAGCTCAATCGTGCCGTTTTGTGAATTTTTCGCCGAACTACTCCACAGTCACACTCTTGGCCAGATTGCGCGGCTGATCGACATCGGTGCCTTTCACACAGGCGACATGATAGGCCAGCAACTGCACCGGCACGGCATAGACCAAAGGCGCGATCAGCGGGTGGACGCGCGGCATTTCGATAGTTGCCATGCAGCCCTCGCCAGCCTCGTCGATGCCATCGCGATCGGAAATCAAAACCACTTTGCCGCCGCGCGCGCGCACTTCCTGCATATTGCTGACGGTCTTTTCGAACAGCGGCCCGGACGGGGCGAGGACGATCACCGGCACCGCCTCGTCGATCAGCGCGATAGGCCCGTGCTTCATCTCGCCCGATGCATAGCCTTCGGCGTGAATATAGCTGATTTCCTTGAGTTTCAGCGCGCCTTCCAGAGCGAGCGGATAGTCCGGCCCGCGCCCGAGATAGAGCACGTCTCGCGCCGGGGCGATGAGGTGGGCCATGGCAGCGATTTCGTCGTCGTGGGCCAGCGCGGCGTTGAGCATGGCCGGGGCTTCGAGCAGATGCTTGACTATTTCGATCTCTTCGGCGCGGCCAATGCGCCGCCTGGACACCGCCAGATGCGCCGCCAGCGCCGCGAGTACCGCCAACTGGCAGGTAAAGGCCTTGGTCGAGGCAACCCCGATCTCCGGACCGGCATGTGTCGGCAACAATAGATCCGCCTCGCGCGCCATCGAACTCGTCGGCACATTGACGACAACCGCGATAGTCTGCCCAGCCGCCTTGCAATGCCGCAGCGCCGCCAGTGTGTCTGCCGTCTCACCGCTCTGAGAAATAAATAGGGACAGCCCCCCCGCCTCAAGCACGGGGTCGCGATAGCGGAACTCGCTCGCCACATCGATATCGACCGGCAGGCGGGCAAATTGCTCGAACCAGTACTTCGCGACCATCCCGGCGTAATAGCTCGTCCCGCAGGCTACGATGGTGACGCGGTTGATGCTCGACAGGTCGAAATCGATCTGCGGCAGTGCCACCGACTGATCGACCTGGCGGATATAACTCCGCAGCGTTTGCGCCACGACAGTCGGCTGCTCGAAGATTTCCTTCTGCATGAAGTGGCGGTAATTGCCCTTATCCATCGCAACTGCGGAAGCGCCCGAAGTGGTAACTTCGCGGGTTACCTCGTTGTTGTTCTTGTCAAAAATTTGCGCTCCCTGGCGGGTGATAACAACCCAGTCGCCCTCATCAAGATAGGTGATCTGCTGGGTCAGCGGCGCCAGCGCCAGCGCGTCCGAGCCGAGATAGGTCTCGCCATCCCCATAGCCAACGACCAGCGGCGAGCCGAGCCGTGCGCCGATCAGCATGTCAGGATACTGCCGGAAGGCAATCGCCAGGGCAAAAGCGCCCCGCAATTGCGGCAGGGCGGCTTTGACGGCGTCTTCGGGCGAAGCCCCGGCCTCGACCTGTTCGGAGATCAGATGGGCGACGACCTCACTGTCAGTCTCGCTCTCGAATTTGCGCCCGCGCGCGGTCAGCGCTTCGCGCAATTGCCGGAAATTCTCGATAATGCCGTTGTGCACCAGCGCCAGCTCGGGAGTTGCATGGGGATGGGCATTGGCTGCAGTCGGCGCGCCGTGAGTGGCCCAGCGGGTGTGGGCAATACCCGTGGTGCCGGGCGCAGGATCGCGCGCCAATTCAGTCACCAGATTGGAAAGCTTGCCCGGCGCACGGCGGCGGACCAGTTGGCCGCCATTGATCGTGCAGACCCCCGCCGAATCATAGCCGCG
>JBDSSP010000048.1:0-16255 GCA_039928735.1 Novosphingobium sp.
GCGCGACCATGTTCGCGCTTTGAGGTCGATCTTTTCCCAAGTCGCAAAGCGGACCTCACCAGATCGCGCGCCAGTCAAAACGGCGAACAGCATCGCCATGCGGCTGGTGGCAGGTTCCTTGGCAAGCTGATCGGCAATGAAGTTTGGCACCTCGGCAAAGGGCACTGCTGCGAAGTTTCCGCCCCGTGGTTGCTTGGCAAGGCCAGTGCGCAGTTCGCGGGCATCGGGCAGGGCATCCGAACGCCAGCCACGCGCCTTTGCGAAGGCCAGCACTTGCAAAATACGAGCGCGGACCTTTTTCGCCATGACAGGTTTGTCAGTCCAGATCGCCGCAAGCGCCGCGATGATGTCTGCTGCGCCGATTTGGTCAACGCGCATGGTGCCCAATTTGGGGCAAGCATGTTCCACCAGCGATGCCTTGAAGGCGTCGGCGGTGCGCACCGCCCACCCGCTCGCCAGCCCCTCATGCGCCGCTATGACAGCTTCGGCAAAGGTCGGGATGGCGCGCCGCTCCTTGTCGCGCTCTGTAACGGGGTTTGCGCCTGCCTTGGCAAGCTTACGCAGCGCGGCGGCTTTCTCGCGCGCCTCAGCCAGAGACAGGGATTTGCGCAGCATCAGGGGAATACTGGCCAGCGGGTCATGACTGCCGAATGCCTCCCGCCCCGCGCCGTCCACGTCCACGCCGCCCAGGCCAATATCGCGGCGCTGTCCATCAACTTGAACGCGAAGCATCCACGATTTGGAACCCGTCGCTTTCACGAATAAGAACAGGCCTTGGCCATCATTGAATTTGGTGGCTCTCGGCCTGCCAGATTCATCGCGTGCGGGCTTGGCGCTGCGCACTTTGGTCACGGTTAGTTTGCCCATGGCAGTTCCCACAAATTGGTATGGGAGATTATCCCCACATCAGACCCCACACTATGGGGCGGCTTGTCGGGAACGTCAACGGTTCAATGCGAACAAGGATCGTCAAAATCTGCAGGCTTTATTGGGTTTTATCGGTTCATCGGGAACGACTGAGACTGCCGATTATAATCCTCGCGGGGCATCCATTTCCGCAGTAGGCCACAACTTCCACAGGCCGCTCGACTTGGCGTGGCAACGCGGGAATAAGGCCGGAATGACCGAAACCGGAAAAAGACTTACCCGCCACCGCTTCTACAAGGCCGAACAAGAGGCGGGCTTCGTCGAAGCGCAGAAGATCGAAACGCCGCAGACTCTGGCACCATCATACAAGCTCGCCTATCGCGACACCGATTTCCTGCTGCGCGACGAACTGAGGCCGGTGCGCTTTCAGCTTGAACTGATGAAGCCCGAAATGCTGCTCGATGAGGCCCGTATCGGCTCGACTCTGGTGGTCTATGGTTCCGCGCGCATTCCCCCGCCCGAAGCAGCCGAAGCGCTGGTGGCTGCCGCTGAAACCCCGGAAAGGCGGGCTGTTGCCGAGCGGCTGGCTGCCAAGGCACATTATTACGATGTGGCGCGTGAGTTGGGCAGGCGGGCAAGCGAATGCGGGATTGTCGAGAACGGCATGCGGCAATTCGTGGTCTGCTCTGGCGGCGGGCCGTCGATCATGGAGGCAGCCAACCGCGGCGCTGCCGATGTCGGCGCGGACACCATTGGGCTAAACATCGTGCTGCCGCATGAGCAGGCGCCAAACACCTTTGTCACCCCCGGCTTGTCATTCCAGTTCCACTATTTCGCGCTGCGCAAGATGCATTTTCTGCTCCGCGCCAAGGCCGTTGCGGTATTCCCCGGCGGCTTCGGCACGCTTGATGAATTCATGGAACTACTGACCCTGGTTCAGACCGGCAAGATGAAGCCGGTGCCGATCCTGCTGTTCGGCCGCGACTTCTGGAGCCGGATTATCGATTTCGAGGCCATGGCCGACGAGGGGGTGATTAACCGGGACGACCTAAAGCTGTTCCACTGGGTCGAGACAGCAGAAGAGGCATGGGGCCATGTGATGCGGTTTTACGAGCTGGATTCCAGCTAGACCCTTGTTGCTGCATGGCCCATCGGTCCATGTCCCCTGCCGAAACCAGGGGCAGCCAGCAGTGCATCGCGGACAAACTGGCGGGCGCGATCAATTGCCCTGTCGAGAGTTAAACCCTGCCCAAGGCCGCTGGCAATGGCAGCGGCGAGCGTGCAGCCGGTGCCGTGGTTATGCTTCGTATCGATGCGCGAGCCCTCCCAGCGGGCCTGTTCGCCGGCACTGGTGACCAGCCGGTCGATCAGCGTATCCTCGTCGCCATGCCCGCCTTTGATCAGAACAGCCCTTGCTGATCCGCATAGCAAAGCCTCGCCGCCCAGCGCCGCCAGTTCGGGCAGGTTTGGGGTTACCAGGGTGGCAATGGCAATCAACCGCCCGAAGGCCGCCATTGTTGCGGTATCGGCCAGCGCGGCACCGCTGGTGGCCACCATCACCGGATCGAATACCACCGGCACGCCCAGACCCGCCAGCCGCCCGACGACAACCTCCGCGATCTCCGCCGATCCCAGCATGCCGATCTTGACCGCATCAAGGCCGATATCGTTGATACAGGAATCGATCTGCGCCGCGACCAATGCGGGCGGCAACAGCTCCACCGCCTGAACCCCCATTGTGTTCTGCGCGGTTACCGCAGTGATCGCGGTCATCGCATAGCCGCCGAGCATGGTGATGGTCTTGATGTCCGCCTGAATTCCAGCCCCGCCCGAGCTGTCGGACCCGGCGATGGTCAGAATGCGGGGTGGGACTGTCATCCTGCGGGGCTACTGCGGTGTGCGGCCTTCGACAAGCTCAGGCTGAGCCGATCTTGCGAAATCCTCCGCTCATCCTGAGCCAGTCAAAGGATTGAACTTGCGTATCGCCGACGGCGGGCTCTCCGCATGCAGATGCTTTGCCCGCGTCGGCCGGTCCATCAGCTCGCCGCCGCAATTGGGGCAGCGCTCGTCGAGCGCATCGGAACACTCGGCGCAAAAGGTGCACTCGAAGCTGCAGATGAAGGCACCCGGCAGTTCAGCCGGCAGATCGCAGCCGCAACGTTCGCAGTCCCGGCGCATCTCCAGCATCAGGCGGCAGCCTGCTTCACCGCTGCGCAAATCGCGTCAACGACCTGTTCGACTTCGGCGGCATCGTCGCCCTCGGCCATGACCCGGATTACCGGTTCGGTGCCAGACGGCCGGATCACCAGCCTGCCCCGTCCGGCCAGCTGGGCTTCTGCATCCGCGATTACAGCTTTTACTGCGTCATCATCGAGCGGCTTCCCGCCCGAAAAATGCACATTCTTGAGCAGTTGCGGTACCGGATCGAACAGATGCAACAGCTCGCTCGCCCGCTTGCCCGATTGCACCAGCGCGCCGAGTACCTGCAGCGCGGCAATCGTGCCATCGCCGGTGGTGGCGTGATCGAGCAGGATCATATGGCCCGACTGTTCGCCGCCGATGTTGTAGCCGCCCGCTTTCATCGCCTCCAGCACATAGCGATCACCCACCTTGGCGCGAATCAGCTCCAGTCCCTGGCCTTGCAGAAACCGCTCCAGCCCCAGGTTCGACATTACCGTCGCTACCACCCCGCCGCCGCGTAGCAGGCCGTCGGCGGCGAGGCGGCTGCCAATAAGCGCCATCAGCTGGTCGCCATCGACGGTCTGCCCCTTCTCGTCGACAACGATCAGCCGGTCGGCATCGCCATCCAGCGCAATGCCGATATCCGCGCCCGAAGCGACCACGGTTTCCTTGATCAGGTCGAGGTGAGTGGAGCCGCACTTGTCGTTGATGTTTTTGCCGTTGGGCGAAACGCCCAGCGTGATGACTTCCGCACCGAGTTCCCAGATCGCGGAAGGAGCCACCTGATAGGCCGCGCCATGCGCGCAATC
This sequence comes from Novosphingobium sp., assembly GCA_039928735.1. Taxonomy (GTDB): domain Bacteria; phylum Pseudomonadota; class Alphaproteobacteria; order Sphingomonadales; family Sphingomonadaceae; genus Novosphingobium. The sequence goes on from JBDSSP010000048.1 coordinate 3,858, forward strand.
GACCACGATCTTCAACCCATCGAGCCGCACATTATCGGGCAACGAAGCCTTGACCGCATGGATGTAGCGGCCGCGCGCATCGTCGATGCGGCGAGCACGTCCTATATCGGGCGAAGGGGCGAGTTGGAGACTGCCGGTCAACATCGCCTCGATCGCCTCCTCGTCCGCATCGGAGAGCTTGAAGCCATCCGGGCCGAACAACTTTATGCCATTGTCCTCATAGGGATTATGGCTCGCCGAGATCATCACGCCGACATCGGCCCGCATCTCGCGGGTGAGCAGTGCGACCGCCGGAGTGGGCATTGGCCCCAGCAGCACGACATCCATGCCGACACTGGTAAACCCCGCTACCAACGCGTTTTCCAGCATATAGCCCGAAAGGCGGGTATCCTTGCCAATCACCACGCGGTGACGATGGCTGCCGCGCAGGAACCGTGTCCCTGCAGCCTGGCCGACCTTCATCGCCACTTCGGCGGTCATCACCCCCAGATTGGTGCGTCCGCGGATACCATCCGTGCCGAAATACTGCCGTGCCATATTGCCGCCTAGAAGACCTCAATTGCCCTGCGAATTGCTATGTCTGCGAGCGCCGCTAATGTCACGTGGTCAAATGGGGGCACTCGACAATGAGTAGCGATACTGCGACTAAAATGCCTGCCATAAAGGTGCCTGCTGGCTGGACTCTTGCCGGGCTGGCCGCAGGGCTGGGGCTTGGCGCGGTGTTGCAGGGCAGCCGGGCATTTGCGGTGATGCTGCCAGTAATCGAACCGCTCGGCGCGCTGTGGCTGCGGGCTTTGCAAATGACCATCGTGCCGCTGGTGGCCTCGCTTTTGTTCATAGGCGTCACGCGCGCAGTTCAAGCAGCGCAGGCGGCAAGCGTGACCCGCCACGCACTAGGCCTGATCGTGGCGATCCTGACCACCAGCGCGATCATGGGCGCGCTGGTCACTCCGTTAGTGCTCGACGCCGTGCCGATACCGCAGGCGGCAGTTTCCGCCTTGCATGCGGGCGCGGTGCCGCCAGCATCACAGGTGCCCGGCTTCGCAGATTTCCTCGGCTCGCTGCTATCAAAGAATATCATCGATGCGGCGCCGAACAGCGCGATGTTGCCGCTTGTTGTCTTCATGGGACTGTTCGCGCTGGCATCGACGCGGCTTGCCGCCGGACCGCAGGCGGCGATCTCCAGCCTGTTTGAGGGCATTGCCGGGGCGATGTTGGTGATGATCGGCTGGGTTCTGGCGCTGGCGCCAATTGGCGTGTTCGCGTTGGCTCTGGGCCTTGCGGCGGTGAGCGGCGCTGCCGCGTTCGGCGTTCTTGCCCACTATATCCTGCTAGTTTCCGCAATTGGCGGCGTAATGCTGATCGCCGCCTATGCATTGGCCATCGGCATCGCGGGCGAGCCCCCGCTCGCCTTTGCCCGCGCTATGCTGCCCGCACAGTCAGTCGCTCTTTCGACCCAATCGTCGCTGGCCAGCCTGCCTGCGATGCTGGCCAGTTGCCGCAGCCTTGGCCTGCGCGATGCCAGCGCAGAGCTGGTGCTTCCGCTGGCGGTCGCAATCTTTCGCGCCACCGGGCCAGCCATGAACATGGCCGTAGCGATTTACGTCGCGCGGCTTTCAGGCGTTGCGGTTACGCCTGCGACACTGGCTGCCGGGGTGGCTGTGGCAGCGATTGTCACTTATTCGACGGTATCGCTGCCCAACGCGCTGACGTTTGTTTCGACCGTCGGCCCGATTGCGCTGGCCATGGGGGTGCCGATCGGCCCACTGGCGCTGCTGGTCGCCGTCGAGCTGCTGCCCGACCTGATGCGGACTGTCGGCAATGTGACGATGGATGTGGCAGTGACGGCGGTGGTAGACCGGCGCTCGGCGAGAACTTAGATTAAGCTGCGTAATATCTGAATCGTACTTCCCCTCGCCCCGTTGGGGAGGGGATAGCAAAGCTTGCGCCGCTTGGCGCTAGCGGAGCTGGGAGAGGGGGTTCTCACCTCGAAAGGGCAGAGCCCCCTCTCCAACTTCGGCTAGGCAACACGTTGCCAAGCCTGCGTACCCCCTCCCCGACGGGGCGAGGACTCAGAGCGCCTTCTCGTAGAGATTATACTGCTTGTTGATCTTGCTGTTGATGGCATCTGCAATTGCCACCATTCCCTGATTATCCTCCAGAATCCAGCCGATCTCGCCGCGCTTGCCGCCGAAGTTCAGAATCGAATCGCGGCGGATATATTCAATCATCATGAAAGCGAGCTGGCTCGCCATGCGCGATGACTGCAAACGCTTGAGCACCCCCATCAGCGGCACCCGCATGTCGGCCGGCCGGGGCTTGCGTAACCACAGTGCGATCTTCAGCCAGCCGAGCAGCGAGGGCTTGCCGCTGGGCCGATTGGCCTGCCGCAACACCTGGTTGAAATCGGGCAGGGTCATCATGAACGCGACCGGCTCGCCATCGTATTCGGCGAAGCGGATCAGGTCTGGCTTGACCAGCGGTTTCAGTGCCTTCGCGGTATAGGCAATCTCGCTGGGAGTGAACGGCACGAAGCCCCAGTTATCCGACCATGCATCGTTCAGAATTGCGCACAGGATCTGCACGTCGCGCTCGAATTGCCCTGGATCGACCTTTCGAATGCGGATGCGTTCGTTCTTTTCGCCCGAGGTGATAATGCGCTGGATCAGCGGCGGGAATTCCACAGTGATATCGAGATCATAAGTGTAGAGCCGCTTGGCGAGCCCATAACCTGCCGCCTCGATCCACGGCTGATAGCGAGCCGACTGGTGACCCATCATGTACATTGGCGGGTGATCGTGACCCTTTACGAGCAGGCCCGGCTCTTCCCACACCGAAAGGTTCATCGGCGCCAGCACGCGGGTCATACCTTGCTCGCGCAACCAGTCCTCGGCTGTGGCAATTAGCTTGATGGCGACTGCCTCGTCTTCAGTCTCAAGCGCCCCCCAGTTGCCGGTCCCCGGCCCCATTCCCTGCTCTGGCGGCTGAGCCAGACCCAGCTCATCGATGTGAGCGGAAATGCGCCCGACCACCGCGCCGCCGCGCAGCGCGAGGAACAGCTGGCAGCGCGCATGTTCGAAGAACGGGTTCTTGCCTGGAGTGAACTTGCTCAGCTCTTCACTGCGCAGATTGGGCACGAAATTGGGGTCGCTCGCATTGATGCGAAAGCCGAAATCGACAAAGGCCTCGCGGTCGCTCTTGGTAGTCACCGGAGAAATCACTATGTCAGGTGCCGAAATATCTGGCCCGGAATTGATTTGGGTCACGGTTTTGCCTTTGTTGTCTGCCAGGGCGCAGTGCGGATAGCATGGCAGTCTTGTCAAGCTGGCGGCAGAATATGGTCCGGATGTGACCCCTTTGGAACCTTTGCATGAATGCGTATGAAACCCTGATTGCCGGGACTTCCGGGTCCGCCGGGATAGCCGACGATATGGCCATGCTGCGTGCCGCCACCGCGCTAACCCGCGACATCAATGAGGCTCGGCCGGAAATATATTGGCCAGACATGCTGCTATCCGCCGCGCTTGGCTATGTTGCGCTGACCGGTGCCATTCTGCTGGCAAATCAGTGGATGGCCGCACTCTGCGGGCTAATCGCCGCGCTGGCGCTTTACCGGGCGCTGCTGTTCATTCATGAGTTGACACATATTCACCGCGATGCGCTGCCGGGGTTTCGCTTGGCGTGGAATCTGCTGGTCGGCATTCCGATGCTGACGCCGAGCTTCATGTATGAAGGCGTGCACACCCTGCACCACGCGCGCACGCGGTACGGCACGGCGGAGGATCCGGAATATCTTCCGCTTGGGCTGATGAAGCCGTGGTCACTGCCATTGTTTCTGCTGATTTCATTGCTGCTCCCGGTTGCCCTGCTGCTGCGCTGCGCGGTGCTGGTGCCGCTTGGCGTGATCATTCCGCCACTTCGCAAGGTGTTGTGGGAACGGTTCTCATCGCTTTCAACCAACCCCGCGTTCCGCCGCCGCAAACCCGAGGGGGAGCTGGCCCGGATGGTGTTCTGGCAAGAGTTGGGCACGTCGCTCTGGGCCATTGGCCTAATCGTTGCTTCGTTCCAGTTCGGCTGGCGCCCCTTGTTGATCGCCTTGGCGGTCATTGCCGTGACAGCACTGCTCAACCAGTTGCGGACCCTGGCCGCTCATCTGTGGACAAATGACGGTGCCACGATGACCGTCACCGCGCAGTATCTCGATTCGGTCAACGTCCCCCCGCCCGAATTGCTCGCGCCGATCTGGGCGCCAGTCGGCCTGCGTTATCACGCCACCCATCATTTGCTACCCAGCCTGCCCTATCATTCACTGGGCGAGGCGCACCGGCGCCTGGCGGCAGAGCTAGGCCCGGAATCGACCTACCATGGGGCTAATTACCCGGGATTGGCGACGCTGATCGCTCGGCTTGCCAGGAATACGATGGGGAAAGCCTGAGGGGGTATCTGCCAGGCCCGCCGGGACATCCTTCGGCCAAGGCCGATCTATTCCTCGGTCCGTATCAGCACTGTCTCGCCGATCAGCAGGAACAGCAGAAACGGTGCCCAAGCGGCGACCATCGGTGGATAGCCGCCAAAATTGCCCATGGCGAGCGCGGCATTGTCGATGACGAAATAGGCGAAACCCAGCGCCATGCCGATTACCGATCGGATCAGCAGCTGACCCGAGCGGGCAAGGCCGAAGCCTGCGATGGCACCGAGCAGCGGCATAAGCATCGCTGACAGCGGCCCTGAAAACTTGTGCCACCACTTTCCCTCGAGCTCGCTGGTGCGGCGGCCAGCCTCGTGCAGCGCCTTTATTGAGCGTGCGAGGCGAAACGCATTTTCACTATCCGCATCGACATTACTGATCGCCAGTTGCAGTGGAGTGACCTCGCGCGCCAACACCAGCGGTGGCAGGCTGCTTTGTTCCGCACTGGCGACATCGAAGGAAACCGGTGCGTCAAGGCGCCAGCCGGGCGCGGCGAAAGTCGCTCGCGGACTGCGGATTTGCTGGATGATCACACCGGCTGCATCGCGCCGATACCATGTAACGCGCTCCATCACCGTGGCATTGCCTTCGCCCAGGATAGTCGCCGCCGAAAGCACATTGGGGCCATCGCGCAGGAACACGTTGCTGCGCGTTGCCGAATCTTTTGGCATTGGCCCATAGTCCGCCGCCTGCCAGGCCTTGAGAGTGGCATTGGCCCGCGTCACGGTCCGCTCGTTGAACACGAAGCTGGTTGCCGAAACCACGGTGGCAGTGAGGAACAGCGGTGCCAGCACCTGATGTGCCGACAGCCCCGAAGCCTTCATGGCGATGACTTCGCTGTTCTGGTTGAGCGTCGCCAGCGACAGGATCGTCGCCAGCAGCACTGAATAGGGCAGGAAGCGTGCGACCAGTTGCGGCGCGCGCAGCGAAATGTAGGTCCAGATCTGGGCTTCGCTGTTGCCGGGGTGGGCCAGAATCTTGCCGCTTTCGCCCAGCAGATCGAGCATTTGCAGGATCAGCACCAGCATCAGCAGCACCGCAACGATGCGTACTGCGAACATCTTGGCGAGATAGATCGTCAGGGTGCGCGACGGAAAAAATTCGAGCGGCGAGGCCATAATCTAAAAGTTCCTCAGACCGGGCGCGGCGCGGGGCGGCGGCCGAAGAGGCTGCGCAGACGCTTGCTAATTGTTTCGGCAAACCGTTCCAGCGCACCGATGGGTTGGCCTCCGGGAATATAGGCAATCCGCCAATACATCCACAGGATGATCAGGGCGAACGCCACGAACGGTCCCCACTGGATCAGCAAGGGATTGGCGCGGCCAGCTCCGGCAACTCCCTGCCCATATTCGCAGACCTTGTGATAGACTGTGACCATGACAATCGAGACGAACACGCCGAGCGAAGAAGTCGAGCGTTTGGGAGGCACTGCCAGTGCCACTGCCAGCAGTGGCAGGAAGATCATGATCGCCACCTCAACCAGCCGGTAGTTGAGGCTGGCCCGGCTCGCATTGCGCAGATCAGCCGGGGCCTTGCCGCCCCAGCCGATGCGCAGCAGCTCTGGCAGCACCGATTCGCGATCCCGGCCGCGCTGGCGGAATTTCTCGATTGCGGGCAGATCGATCGGCAGATCGTGGCGCGAAAAGCTGAGAACTCTGGGCGTTTCGCCGGGCGAATCCTGCAATATCTGTCCATCGACCAGCCGCAGGATGATCGTGTCAGGATTGTTGCGCAGCGCCAGGAAGCGGCCCTCGCGCGCCGAGATCGACAGCACCTGGCCCTTGGCATTGGCGACCCGGGCGAAAATCCCGATCAGCTGCCTACCCTCATCGCTGCTTTGCTCGATCCGCAGCGCCATCCGGTCCTTGAGCGTCGTGAATTCTCCGACCTTGATTGACGCGCCCAAGGCACCCGAACGCAGCTCAAACTGCAGTTGCTCGTAATAATAGCGCGACAAGGGCTGGAGATAGCCGACGACGAACAGGTTGAGCGCCATCAGCGCAAGCGTGATCAGATACGGCACGCGCAGCAGCCGGTTATAGCCGAGCCCAACCGCGCGCATTACATCGAGCTCCGAGGATGTGGCGAGCTTGCGGAAGGCGAGCAGGATGCCCAGCATCAGCCCCAGTGGAATGGCGACGCTGGCATATTCGGGCAGCAGCCCGGCGAGCATCTGGAACACCACGCTGACCGGCCCGCCTTCGCTGGCGACGAAATCGAACAGCTTAAGCATCTTGTCGAGCACCAGCAGAGATGCGGCGATAACGAACACCGCTGACATCGGCATGATGGTCAGCCGGAAGATATAGCGATCGGTGGCGTTTAGAAATGGCACGTTGGCAGTTCAAGGTTCCAGGCAGGGGGTACGCCGCAGGCTGGCTGCCTGGCCGCAGAATGTCTCCCTTAACTGGCACAGCCCCCCGGTGAAAGCGCGAATGCGCAAATGGGTGTCGCTGGCGTCCCGAACATGCCGAGACTATAGCAAGGCAAGGTCGCAACCGTCAGAAGGCATAGCGATGACAGTTAGTTCGATGAGCATGGTCGAGCGCCATACCGTGGGCCGGATTGGCTGGCTACGTGCTGCCGTGCTGGGGGCGAACGATGGAATTGTCTCGACCGCCAGCCTGATTGTTGGCGTAGCAGCGGCGGTGAGCGACAAGGGTCCGATCCTGATCGCGGGTGTTGCGGGGCTGGTAGCCGGGGCCATGTCTATGGCCGCTGGCGAGTATGTTTCGGTTTCCAGCCAGGCCGATACTGAAGCAGCCGACCTTGAGCGCGAACGCATTGAACTGGCGACTCAGCCCGAAGCGGAGCTGAGCGAGCTGGTGGCAATCTATCGTCAGCGCGGTTTACCCGAAGACCTTGCCCGGCAGGTTGCGATAACGTTGACCGCAGCCGATGCCATGGGCACCCATGCGCGCGATGAACTGGGCCTTGCCGATATGCACTGCGCCCGCCCGGTTCAGGCAGCGCTGACTTCTGCCGCGATGTTCTCGATTGGTGCAGGCCTGCCGCTGATTGCCGCGTTCCTGCTGCCGCAGGCCAGCCTGATGCAGGGCGTATCGGTCGCCTCGCTGCTGTTCCTGATTTTGCTCGGCGGAGTGGGCGCAAAGGTTGGGGGCGCACCCGTACTCAAGGGGATTATGCGGGTTACTTTCTGGGGCGCAGCAGCAATGCTGGTGACTTACCTGATTGGCAAGCTGTTCGGTACTACAGTGGCTTAACACCCGAACCCGGCTCTGGCCCTTTCCAGCGTGCCTTGGCCCGTGTTCAGACCCTTTCCGGCGTGTTCAGGCCTTTTCCAGCGTACTCAGGCCTTTTCCAGCGTACATTGCAGCGGATGCTGGTTCTGGTGGGCGAAATCCATTACCTGATTCACTTTGGTTTCGGCGATTTCATATGGAAATATGCCGCAGACACCCACGCCCTTCTGGTGAACATGCAGCATGACTCGTGTTGCCTGGTCCAGATCCATGCTGAAAAAACGTTTGAGCACCATCACCACGAACTCCATCGGGGTGTAGTCATCATTGAGCAGCAGCACTTTGAACATGCTGGGCTTCTTGGGCTTGGTGCGGGTCTTGGTGGCGACGCCGAGTTGATCCTGACCGCTCCCGTCATTGCCGCCGCCGGGTGTGTCTGCGTCATCACCTGCGCATGCGGGCGCGATCGCAAGCCCGATCAGGGACGGATCCAGAGAGTCGAGATGGAAAGCCATATTGCTAATTATCGCATCGGATGGTCACAAAACAAGCCGTCGATGCCAAACTTATCGCAGCTGAATGGCAAACGGACCGGACAGCGCTTCGCCGTCCGGTCCGTGCAGTGGCTGTTCGGCCGCCAGAGGAGTGGGCCGAACTGCCGAAAATCAGGCGGCCTTCTTGACCTTGGCGACGGCCAGACTGGCGCGCGCCGAGATCGGAGCGAACACTTCGCCGGCCAGCTTGATCATGGTTTCGCTGTTCTTGCCGCCAAAATCCAAGACGTTATCGAGATTGCGACGCAGGATTGAAGTCTGAAGACGTACGAAGTCGGTCGGAGTCTTGACGGCCTTCAGTTCCTTGACGTCACTGGTGACGGTTGCATAGGCGGACTTGCCTTTGGCAACATAGGTCTTGCCCAGGTCCTGGAGACCCGCGCCGAGGATCTTGCCCGAGGTCTTGAGCGCTTCGACATTACCCTTGGTGAAGGTGCTGACTTCGCCGAGCACATCGCTGCCCTTGGCAAGTGCGAGCTTGGCCTTGGCCTGAACGTCGGCAGCGGCAGTCTTGATGGTCGCAGTGTAGTCTGTGGTCTTCTTGCTGGTCTTGGTTGTCATGCTTGATTCCTTGAATGCGGGTTTTGATTTTGCGGTTGTGAATTTCGGGGCAGCAGGCGCGTCCGGCTTGGGCGAAGCCTTCTTGGTGACAACTGCCGGCTTGGAAGCTGCAGCTTTCTTGGCGACAACTGGCTTCTTGGCTGGCCTTTTGGCAGCTGCAGCAGGTTTGGCCACCTTGGCTGGGATCGCCGTGGCCGCAATTGCAAGGGCAGGCGCCGTCGCTTTCACCAAAGGAGCGGCCGACTCAGCCGCGATTTTGACTTCCGGAACCAGAGCAGCGACAGACGCTTCAACAGGTTTGGGCGCTTCAGCAGGTTTGGGCTTTGACGGAAACTGAAGTTCGGCAACGGGCTCGGCCGTTGCGGCATCGGTCTGGGCTATAGCGAGTTCGGCAGCGGCGGCGTAGGCCTTCTCCGCGGAATCGCTTGGTTTGGGTTCCACGGCTTCGACCATATAAGTTCTGTCCTTCTTCGGCGTACCGCAGTCATGCGGAGCTTTGTTGCAGTGCAGCATGTAGCTGCCGCGCCTGCGAAGGTCAAGAGAAAATGGTGCAGTGCAGCAAAATATTGCGATGACCAGTTCAGCAACTGCGGCAATCAGCAAGTAAGCGACGCAGCTTAGGACCGCCAGGTGCTCCCTGCGGCTTCGTGCTGCTCCTGTCGCCACATATCGATCAAGGCGTCGTCAGCAGCCCGGCCGTTAGCGCTATGATCTTGATCGGCATCGGGATCCTGCGGGGGGCCGAGATTAACCAGGAAGTCCTCCAACCCGTTGACCAGGCTTTGACCCCTGCTCTGGATCGCGCGGCTTAGCACTTCTGATCCCGATAGCAGCGGCACAATCTGAGCCAGCACGGCAATTAGCGGCTGCCCACGGCTGACCAACGGCAACAAGCCGGTCAGGTTGCGCACGAAATCCGGCCATGCGTCAATAAAAGCTTCCGACTGTTCCTGCATAAAGTTGCGCCACAGCGCCTCAAGCTGTTCAAGCGAACGAACCCACGCCTCGTGGTCGCCGGTCTCCTGGTGCTGCGCTTCGGCCGACAGGAGGCCGAACAGCTCTACGATTGCTGCCGCCTTTCTGGCCAGCAGCTCGGCGAACTGCGACGCCCATGCCGTGTTGTCATCGTCGACCCTGGCCATACGGTTTCCCGGTTCTCGCACCAATCCGCATTGCCCCGTGCGATGGGCAATGACGATCAGGAGCGGCTAGTCTCGCCCCAGAATCAGCGCACCATGCACTGGGCGCGACCGGACTTGTTATACATGGCATGGAATTTCGGCATATTGTCCGATCGTTCGCCAAAATCATAACCATCGCCCAGGTAGAGTTCTATCCGACGTCGGCCCGGAGCATCGGAATCCTCGTAGTTTTCGATCATAACATTTTTGCGCTGGACGCCCCAAATGCCGTGGCCGCGCAACGAAGCTTCGCCAGTAGCGTGCGCCATCAGGAAGCGGAACAGAGTCGCCCCGCAGCGACCTTGATCATCAACACTGACACCGCAGAAATCCCGTCCGCAGGGCGCGACATCAATGGTCTTGTAGAGCCTGCCCCGCGCAGTGAAAACCGGTCGGTCTTCCGACACGGCCCAGCGCCCGAAATAGGGGCTGGGGCCCGATGCGGCTGCACCGGGCGAACCTGCGGCGAGATGGGCCGCTCCGGCGAGGGCGGTTGCACCGCAAATCAGCTGTATCGACAGGCGGACAATACGGTGGGATAAAGCAGTCATGGAGTTCTCCGGCTTAGGACCCGCTTTGCTTTCCGGCTCAGTCAAACGGGTCTTGCGCGCGGCGGTTCTAGCAGCAATCGCGGCCTTTGTAATCATGGCCACGATAAAGGCGCTTACTGCCGTTTTCTTCAATGACGATTTTCCGGAAAGCCTCGCCATCAAGGTGGAGCTACTTCCGGTCATATTTCCGTTGCACATGGCGACCGGTAGCCTCGCGCTGTTGCTGGTTCCGCTTACCATAGCGCTGCGCCGACAGCCGCGCTGGCATCGGCTGGCCGGACGCATCACCGCCGTTGACGTGGCCATCGCCGGCGTCACCGCCTTGCCAGTTGCGCTGGTCATGCCGGTGACCATAGGCTCAGCGCTAGGATTCACGGCGCAGGGCTGCGCCTGGCTCACACTGCTCGGCCTCGGCCTGTGGCACATTCGCCATGGCCGGGCTGCGGCGCACCGGGCGATGATGGTGATGCTGGCCGCGACAACATCCGGTGCGATTTTTTTCCGTATCTATCTCGCTTTGTGGGCCATTTTCGCGCATGGCAGGCACTTCGACCTGTTTTATGCATGCGATGCGTGGATAGCCTGGGCTTTGCCACTTGGTATCAGCGCGCGTATCATGAGACAGAATGGCACCTGGCGAAGCCTTCCAGCATAGGCCAATTGTGGTCGGCACAGGAAGGCGCGCCGGGCGCAACATCCGCAGGAAAAGGTCCCATGTCCGAAGAGTTCTACCGCATCAAGCGTCTGCCGCCCTATGTCATCGCCGAAGTGAATGACATGCGCGCCGCAGCCCGCCAGGCGGGTCGCGACATTATTGACCTGGGCATGGGTAACCCGGATCTGCCGCCGCCCCAGCATGTCATCGACAAGCTGTGCGAAGTTGCGAAAAAGCCCGATGCCCATGGCTATTCGGCCTCGTCGGGCATTCCAGGCATCCGCAAGGCCCAGGCCAATTATTATGGTCGTCGTTTCGGAGTCGAACTCGATCCCAACACCGAAGTCGTGATGACTATGGGCTCGAAGGAAGGTCTCGCCTCGATGGCGACGGCGATGACCGCGCCCGGCGATGTCGTGCTCGCGCCCAACCCCTCTTATCCGATCCACACCTTCGGCTTCATCATAGCCGGCGCGACCATCCGCTCGGTGCCGGTGACGCCAGACGAGAAATACTGGGCCGCTCTCGATCGGGCGATGGCCTTTACTGTGCCTCGTCCGTCGGTGCTAATCGTCAACTATCCTTCGAACCCAACCTCCGAGACGGTCGATCTGGCTTTCTATGAGCGGCTGGTTGCCTGGGCCAAGGAGAACAAGGTCTGGGTGCTCTCCGATCTGGCCTATTCCGAACTCTATTATGATAACATTCCCACGCCCTCGATCCTGCAAGTCAAGGGCGCGAAGGATATCGCAGTTGAGTTCACCTCGATGAGCAAGACATATTCGATGGCCGGCTGGCGGGTCGGCTTCGCGGTTGGAAATCCGCAGCTCATTGCCGCGCTCAAGCGGGTGAAGAGCTATCTCGATTACGGCGCGTTTACCCCGATCCAGGCTGCTGCCTGTGCCGCGCTCAACGGCCCGCAAGATATCGTCGAGAATAACCGCGAGCTCTATCGCAAGCGCCGAGACGTGCTGGTCGAAAGCTTCGGCCGGGCGGGCTGGGATATTCCTTCGCCCCGCGCCTCGATGTTCGCCTGGGCACCGCTGCCGCCAACGCTCAAGGAAATGGGCAGTCTCGAATTTTCCAAGCAGCTCCTCACCCACGCCGAAGTCGCGGTGGCGCCCGGCGTCGGCTATGGCGAGGAAGGCGAAGGCTATGTCCGCATCGCCATGGTCGAAAACGAACAGCGACTGCGCCAGGCCGCGCGCAACATCAAGCGCTACCT
>JBDSSP010000049.1:0-7879 GCA_039928735.1 Novosphingobium sp.
GGTGCGCCCGAAGGCATGGCGCTGGCTGAATTAGCAAGGTCGCTGGGGATCGACCTTACTCACGCCCAGGAACTGCTGGATGCCTTCGTTCAGGACGTTACCGTCAATCGTTACGCGGACTGGGAAGCGCTGATCGGCTATTGCCGCAATTCGGCCATGCCCGTCGGGCGCTTCGTGCTCGATGTGCATGGTGAAGACCGGGCTGTCTGGCCACTGTCAGACGCGCTTTGCGCAGCCTTGCAGATTATCAACCACCTGCAGGATTGCGGCAAGGACTACCGGTCGATTGACCGGGTCTATGTGCCAGCGAGCAATCTGGAGGCCGCCGGAATCGGTGTTGAGGTGCTCGCCGAACCCAAGGCATCGCCCGCCTTGCGCGGCGTCATCAAGGGGTTGGCCGAGCAGACCGCGCTGCTCCTCCAGCGCAGCGCACCCTTCGCCGCGCACATTCGCGACCGCCGTCTCTCCGCCGAAGTCGCTGTGATCCAGGCATTGGCCGAGGACCTTGTCCGGCTGCTGCTGACGCGCGATCCGCTGAGCGAGAATGTGCACCACTCCAAGCCGCGCGCAGTCAGCCTCGCTCTGCGGGCGATTGCGCGCAATATGTTCGCGAGTAAGCGGGCGTGAGCGAGACAATGACCGCCGAACAGCTCAGGTCCGCTGTGTCAGGCAGTTCGTTCTACGTCGGCATGAGGGTTCTGCCCAAGGCCGAGCGCGAGGCAATGTTTGCGATATATGGTTTCTGCCGCATGGTCGACGATATCGCCGATGACCAGCAAGGTGATACCGCGACCCGCCATGCGCGGATGCAGCAGTGGCGCGAGGATATTGCGGCGCTGTATGCCGGGGGCGATCCGGGGCAGGCCGGCTTTCTCGCCGAAGCAGTCAGGCAGTTCGATCTTGCCGAGGCCGATTTTGTCGCGGTCATTGATGGCATGCAGATGGACCTTGATGGCGACATCCGCTGGCCGCCTTATTCGACGCTCGATCTCTATTGCGACCGAGTCGCCTCGGCGGTCGGCAGGCTTTCGGTGCGGGTGTTCGGCATGGACCGCGTGCCTGGTCAAGCGCTGGCGCATCATCTTGGCCGGGCGCTGCAATTGACCAACATCCTGCGTGACATCGACGAGGATGCCGGGATCGGGCGGGTCTATCTACCCCAAGAGGCGCTCGACGCTGCCGGAATTTTGCCGACAACGCCGGAGGCGCTGGTCGCTGAACCAGAAATCGATGCTGCGACGCGCTGGCTGGCAGAGAGGGCTACCCTGCATTTCGCCGAGGCCCATGCCATTCTTCAGGCAAAGCCCAAAGGCCGCCTCATCGCGCCGAAACTGATGGATGTGGCCTATTCGCGCATTCTCGAGCACCTCATCGCGCAGGGCTGGCATCCGCCGCGTAGGCGCGTCGCGACCAACAAGCCGCTGCTGGCACTCAATCTGTTGAAGCTATGGCTGCTCGGGTGAGCGACTTGCGCAAAGGCCCCCTGCGCGAGGCTTACGTCGTCGGCGCGGGTCTCGCCGGGCTGTCGGCTGCGGTTGAATTGGCGCGGGCTGGAGTCCGGGTCAAGTTGGCCGACAGCGCGCCCAGAGCCGGTGGCCGCTGCCGGTCTTATTACGATCCGCAGCTCGGCCAGATCATCGACAATGGCAATCATTTTACGTTCTCCGGCAATCAGGCAGTGCGAGCCTATCTCGAAACGCTCGGCAGTTTCGGTGCGCTGCGGGGACCGCCGCATGCCGACTTTGCCTTTTACGATCTCGGAAACGACTGCCGCTGGACCTTGAGGGTGAATGACGGACAAGTGCCTTGGTGGACTTTCTCGAAAGCCCGCCGCACTCCGGGCACTGGTCTCCGCGACCACCTGCCGCTCGCCCGGCTCGCCATGGCCAAGCGCGATGGGCGTTCCGTCGGCGAGATGTTGCGCACCGAGGGACATTTCTGGCGGCGCGTGGTCGAGCCGATGATGCTTGCAGTGCTAAATTGTCCCGCAGCTGAGGGTTCTGCTTCGCTGGCGGCGCAGTTCCTGCGTGAAAGCTTCCTGCGCGGTGGCAGCGCCTGCCGCACCATGGTCGCGCACCCGTCGTTAGACTCGGTGTTTATCGACCCAGCGCTGGCCTGGCTCAAATTGCGCGGCAGCGTGCCCCGGTTCAGCGAGCGGTTGCGAGGCATGGGATTCGAAGGTGACCGGGTCACAACGCTTGATTTCGGTGACCATGTCGAGAACGTCGGCACGGCGACGGTGATCCTCGCAGTCCCACCGTGGGTCGCGGCGGACATAGTGCCCGGACTGACCGTGCCTGACCAGTTCTGCGCCATCCTCAATGCCCATTTCGCGGTTTCCCCGTCCGCCGGGGCGCCGCCGATCACCGCTTTGCTGAGCGCGACATCGCAATGGGTAGTGTGCCACGAAACACGTGTTTCGGTGACTGTATCCGGCGCGGATGAGATTATCGATCAGGACCGCGAAGCCTTGGCCCGGCAAATCTGGAGCGAGGTCTGCGCCACCCTCGGTATGTCAGCACCCATCCCGGCTTGGCAAATCGTCAAGGAAAAGCGTGCCACTTTCGCCGGTACACCCGCTCAAGATGCGCTGCGCCCGGCCACACGAACTCGCTGGAGGAATCTGTTTCTCGCTGGGGATTGGGTGCAAAATGGACTACCCGCGACCATCGAGGGCGCGCTGCGATCGGGCGACTCTGCCGCACGCTTGGCGCTTGGCCAGCCGCTACGCTATAGGGCAGCGTGATGCTGAGCGAGATTGACTCAAGGCCTGCCGCCGCCCGCGATGCCCTCGATAACGCGATTGTTCGCTCATCTGACGCTCTGTTTGCCGAGCAGCGCGATGATGGCCACTGGGTTTTCGAACTCGAGGCCGATGCAACGATTCCCGCCGAGTATATCCTGCTGCGCCATTATCTCGGCGAGCCAGTCGATGCCGCGATGGAGACCAAGGTCGCGACGTACTTGCGCCGCCGCCAGTCGGACGAGCATCATGGCTGGCCGCTCTATCACGACGGCGCTTTCGATATCTCCGCGACGATAAAGGCCTACTACGCGCTCAAGATGATTGGCGATGCGCCGGACGCCCCTCATATGGCCCGAGCCCGCGCCGCAATTCACCAGGCGGGCGGGGCGGAGGCTGGCAATGTCTTTACGCGCATCCAGCTGGCCTTGTTCGGAGCGGGACCCTGGGATGCCGTGCCAACTATCCCGCCCCAACTGATCCTGGCGCCGCGCTGGTTCCCGGTCCACCTGACCAAGATCAGCTACTGGGCGCGCACAGTGGTAGTGCCGCTGCTGGTGCTGTGTGCGCTTAAGCCCCGGGCCAAAAATCCCAAGGGCGTGATGGTCGATGAGCTATTCATCGGCAGACCCGCCAAACTCTCCAGCCAGGCCGATCATGTACACCAAGGTTGGAAGCTGTTCTTCAACGCGCTCGATGCCATTCTGACCAAGGGTGATCGCCTGTGGCCGAGCCCGCTGCGCAGGCGCGCGATCCGCCTCTGCGAGGAATGGGTGACAACGCGCCTCAACGGTGAGGATGGGCTTGGCGCGATATACCCGGCGATGGCCAACAGCGTGATGATGTATGCCGCGCTTGGTTATCCAGAGGACCATCCGCACCGCGCGATAGCCCGCAAGTCAGTCGAGAACCTGCTGGTGGTGAAGGATGAAGAAATTTATTGCCAGCCATGCGTTTCGCCAGTCTGGGACACGGCGCTGGCAGCCCACGCCATGCTCGAAGTCGGCAGTGAGGAAGCAGTCGCCCGCGCCCACAAGGCACTCGATTGGCTGAAACCGCTGCAAGTGCTTGATGTCGCGGGTGATTGGGCTGACCAGCGGGCCGATGTCCGGCCCGGCGGCTGGGCCTTCCAGTACAACAACGCCTATTACCCCGATCTCGATGACACCGCTGTGGTCGCCATGGCCATGGACCGCGCTTCTGGTCGGCGCGGCGGCATCGACGACGAAGCCGTCGCACGCGCCCGCGAATGGTGCGAAGGGCTGCAAAGTCGCGACGGCGGCTGGGCGGCCTTCGATGCCGATAACGATAAGCTCTATCTCAACAACCTGCCCTTCGCCGATCACGGCGCGTTGCTCGATCCTTCGACGGCTGACGTTGGCGCAAGGGTAATCTCGATGCTGGCGCAACTGGGTGAGCCGCTCGATTCACCGTGCATGAAGGCGGGGCTCGCCTGGCTGGAGCGCGAGCAGGAGCCTGAAGGCAGCTGGTTCGGCCGGTGGGGGGTAAATTATATATATGGCACCTGGTCCGTTCTGTGCGCAATCGGGCGCGCCGGGATCGGCCGCGAGCATCCGATGGTAGCGAGGGCCGTGTATTGGCTCAAGTCGATCCAGAACGAGGACGGCGGCTGGGGCGAAAGCTGCGATTCCTATGCACTCGACCGAAAAGGGCATGAATCTGCGCCTTCGACAGCCTCGCAGACAGCCTGGGCTGTACTCGGGCTGATGGCAGTCGGCGAAGTGAGTTCGCCTGCAGTCGAACGCGGCGTTGCCTGGCTCGTTGCCCATCAGGAAGCCGATGGACTATGGGGTCAGGAACTTTACACTGGCGGCGGTTTTCCCCGCGTGTTCTACCTGCGCTATCACGGCTATCCCAAGTACTTCCCGGTCTGGGCACTGGCGCGCTATCGCAATCTCAAGACGGCCAATACGGACCTGGTCGCTTGGGGGATGTGAGCGGCGTCCTTGCGGTCACGGGCACCCGGCGCGAGGCGAGCGTTCTGCACCAAATCGGGGTGATGGCCATCGCCATCGGCGGATCGGGCATGGCGCTGGACAAGGCATTGGCTGCTCGAGGCAAAGATGTGTCGGCGATCATCAGCTTCGGGATGGGCGGCGCGCTCAATCCCGACCTGAAACTTGGAGACTGGGTGGTCGGAACAAACGTGTGCGGCGGAACCGATGCAGATTGTGACCTGCAATGGGCTGCTGAATTGTCGGGAAAACTACCGCAGGCGCGAGGGGGGTCGTGCTATGCCGACGGCAGATTGATCGGCGATAGTCGGGAGAAACAATTTCTTTTCGGCAAATATGGCGCAGTGGTTGCCGATATGGAAAGCCACTTGGTCGCCAATGCTGCAGCGCGACTGGGCATACCCTTCGCCATTCTGCGCTGCATATCGGATGAGGCTCAGGCCGCGCTCCCGCCCGCAATAGCAGTAGCAATGCACCCCGACGGCAGCTTGGCGCTGGGGGCGATAGTCAAGTCAATCCTGACCAATCCGGGGCAATTGCCCCAACTTTGGCGTAGCACCGCCCGCTTCAACAGCGCCTTCGCCTCACTCGAGGCCGGGTCGCGCCTCGCCTTCAGTCAGAGCTGATCAGACAGCAGCAACCCTGGTTGCCCGGCGATAGGCCTCGGGGTCTTCCACCTTGATCCGTTCGACTTCGCGCTCGACTTGCATATCATGCACCTCAATCGCTTTGCGCTGGTTCGACAGGTCAATATCCGGTGCCATCGGGCCCTTGGTGCGAACTCCGCCAAGCGCGACCTTGAGGAACTCTACTGGGCGGCGCATTGAATCCGCCGCAGCAGTGCCCTCAAACCCGCAATGCACCATGCAATTCGCGCATTTTTCGTACTTGCCAACGCCGTAATCGTCCCAGTCGGTGCCATCCATCAGCTCGCGGAAGCTCGGAACGTAGCCTTCGCCAACCAGATAGCAGGGCTTCTGCCAGCCGAAGACAGTGCGCAGCGGCATCGACCATGGGGTGCATTCGTAGCTGCGGTTGCCCGCGAGGAAATCGAGAAACAGCGGCGAATTGGTGAATTTCCAGGCCTTGCCGCCTTTTCCGCGGCTGAACAGGTCGCGGAACAGGTTCTTGGTTTTCTCGCGGTTCAGGAAGTGCTCCTGATCCGGCGCGCGCTCATAAGCATAGCCCGGCGAGATCGTCGTCTCGACGCCCTTTGCCGCCATGATGTCGAGGAATCCGGCGAGCCGCGCGGGATCGGCATCGTTGAACACGGTGCAGTTGATCTGCACACGGAAGCCCTTCGACAGCGCCAGATCGATTGCTTCGATGGCAATGTCATAGACCCCGTCAAGGCACACCGACTTGTCGTGCATCGCCTGGTCGCCATCGAGGTGGATCGACCAGGTGAAATAATCCGAGGGGCTGTAGTCGTCAATTTTCTTCTTTAGCAACAGAGCGTTGGTGCAGAAAATTACGAACTTCTTGCGTTCGATATAGCCCTTGACGATCTGCGGCATGTCCTTGTGCAGCAGCGGCTCGCCGCCCGCGATCGAGACCGCAGGCGCGCCGCATTCGTCAATCGCCGCCATGCATTCGTCATAGGACAGGCGGCGATTGAGAATGGCATCTGGATAGTCGATCTTGCCGCAGCCCTTGCAGGCGAGATTGCAGCGCAGCAGCGGCTCAAGCATGAGCACCAGCGGGTATTTACCGCCCTTGATCTGGTTCTTGATTGCATGAGTGCCAATGCGGAGGACTTGGGTAAGCGGCAGGGTCATAGGTTTCTCGATTGCTGCGAAGGCTGGCCCATACAGGCAAAGGGCAGCTTTTTACAAATTCCGAATTTCCGGGCCTGTGCAGGAGTGCGCTGAACGGCAGTTGTATTGCGCCGTTCATCGGCATTACAGGTAGGGCCTGCTAAGGGAGCCGGACATTCCGGATGGAGCATCATGAACAAGTCAATCTTCGCAACGCTGGCGCTGGCTCTCGCTTCGCCGCCTGCCTTGGCCCAGGTCGCCGACCCTGCCGCCGGTACGGTCCAGGCGCTCAATAGTGGACTGCTGTCGATCATGCGCGCGGGGGCTGGGGCTGGACAGGCCGGGCGCGTCAGGGCGATTGCGCCGGTTGTGGACCGCACATTCGACCTGGGTCTGATGACGCGGCTGGCGGTGGGCCCAAGCTGGACGACCATCGCTCCCGCTGATCAGACTGCGCTGGTGGCGGCCTTCCGGGCGCTAACGGTGGCGCAATATGCCAAGAATTTTGACTCGTATGGTGGCGAAAGCTTCACCATAGTACCGCAGGTCGAAACGCGCGGCGGTGACAAGCTGGTGCGTACCATGTTGGTCGTGCCTAAAGGCTCTTCGGAAGCGCTGAATTACCGGCTGCGACAGAGCGGCGGGCAATGGAAAATCATCGACGTCTATTATCGCAATGCAATCAGCCAGCTCGCCACGCGCCGCTCGGAATTTGCGCGGCCTTTGGCAACTGGCGGCGCGCGGTCTTTGATCGCGCACCTAAACCAGCTGGCGGCACGACCTTCCGATAGCGGAGTTCGCTAAACGCTGATCAGCGCGGCGGATTGGGGCCTTTGGCACCCATGAAATAGCGCATGCTGAAGCGGAGAATCTCGGCGCGGCCATGGTGGATAATGTAGGCGTCGCGCCATTTGGGCGGACCAAGCCCGATGCGGGCATCGCGCGAGAAACCGACGCCTTCGCGCGGGATGCCAAACATGGCGCGGTCAACTTCGCCATTGGCATTCTCGTCATGGAAGGCCTGAATGGCATATTCCCCGGAAGGGACATTGGGCACCGTGACTACGGTGGTGCCGGTTCGCGCCGGGGCTTCGCCGTGATAGGCGCAGGTATCATCGAGGAATTTGTTCTGCGGGCAGATGTCGATCATGACATTCCCGCGGCTGTTGCGCACATTTCCGATACTGACCGTTACCGAACCGCCGGCAGCTTCGGCGAGAGCCAGGGCCATCAAGATGCTCACGCTCTGATCTCCGCCAATCCGGCCTCGTTCCAGCGGAGCGCTTTGAGCACGCAATCGACGATGCCGCCGGCATTGAGGCCTGCGATGTCGTATTGCTTGTCGGGGGCATCGTGGTCCTGGAACGTGTCGGGCAGGCGCAGCGTGCGGATCTTGAGGCCCC